>JAJQID010000143.1 GCA_021199405.1 Lachnospiraceae bacterium | reverse complement strand
TGTCATCAGCGACAGCTATGAACCGGGCTCCACATTTAAAATCATCACCGCGGCTGCGGCTCTGGAGGAGGGAGTGGTTTCTCTGGAGGAAAGCTTTTATTGCCCGGGGTATGTGGTGGTGGATGACAGGCGAATTCGCTGTGCCAGGACCACCGGGCATGGAGCCGAGACCTTTATTACCGCTTTGCAGAACAGCTGCAATCCGGTATTTGTGCAGATCGGTCTGCGGCTGGGGGTGGAAACCTATTACAGCTATTTTGAAAGCTTTGGTTTAAGCACAAAGACCGGCGTGGATCTGCCGGGGGAGTCCCGGACCATCGTTCATCAGATGGAGGATATGGGAAACGTGGAGCTGGCCACCATGGCCTTTGGGCAGGGCTTTCAGATTACGCCCATTCAGCTGCTGACCACCGTTTCTTCCATTATCAACGGAGGAAGTCGGGTGACACCTCATTTTGCTGTTAAGGCGGTGGATGGGGAGGAGGAGACGGTGTTTGAGTATCCGGTCACGGAGGGAATCGTCAGCGAGGAAACCTCCGCTATCATGCGTCAGCTTCTGGAATCCGTGGTCAGTGAGGGCGGCGGCAAGAACGGTCAGGTGGAGGGCTACCGGGTGGGCGGAAAGACGGCCACCAGTCAGACCCTTCCCCGGGGAAACGGCAAATATATTGCCTCCTTTATCGGTTTTGCTCCGGCGGATGATCCCCAGGTGATCGCCATCTGTATCATTACTCATCCTCAGGGTGTGTATTATGGAGGGCAGATCTGCGCGCCGGTGATCCGCCAGCTTTTTGAAAATATTCTTCCCTATCTGGAGGAAAAGGATTATAATCAGTCCGCAGGATAGAGGCCGTTTTGGTCTCTGTCCGCGAATGACTTCATACTCGGAGGATAAATGCATGTTTCAGGAGTTGATATATCCGGTGATCATTCCGGTGGTAGTTTCCTTTCTTATTACTGTGGTGCTGGGACCGATTGTGATCCCTTATTTAAAAAAATTAAAGTTCGGGCAGACAGAGCGGAAGGAAGGACCTCAGAGCCACAAAAAAAAGACCGGTACGCCCACCATGGGAGGAATTATTTTTCTGATCAGTATCACGGTGGTCAGTCTGTTTTACGTGAAGGATTATCCGGATGTGGTGCCGGTTCTTTTCCTGACGCTGGGCTTTGGACTGATCGGCTTTGTGGATGATTATATCAAGGTGGTGCTGAAGCGCTCCATGGGACTGACGAGCGCGCAGAAGATGCTGGGGCAGATTGTGGTGACAGGGGTGTTCGCCTTTTACATGCTGGCAGTCAGGGATGCGGATCTTTCCATGCGCATTCCCTTCATGGACAAGACCCTGAATGTAGGGTGGCTCAGTATTCCGCTGATGTTTTTCATCATTCTGGGCACGGTCAACGGTTCCAATTTTACGGATGGAATCGACGGGCAGGAGAGCAGTGTGACAATTATGATCGCTACGTTTTTCGCGGTGGCGGGTATGGGGCTGGGTGTGGGCATCACTCCCATTACCTGTGCGGTGATCGGCGGGCTTTTAGGCTTTCTGATGTTTAATGTGTATCCGGCCTCTGTGTTCATGGGGGATACGGGTTCTCTGGCTTTGGGGGGCTTTGTGGCGGGCTGTGCTTATATGACAGGGCTGCAGCTGTTTATTCCCATTGTGGCGCTGATTTATCTGGTGGAGGTGGCAAGTGTAATCATTCAGGTTACATATTTTAAGTTAAGCCACGGAAAGCGGATTTTCCGGATGGCGCCCATTCATCATCATTTCGAGCTGGGAGGCTGGAGTGAGACGAAGGTGGTGGCGGTGTTTACGACGGTGACAGCGCTGCTGTGCCTGGTGGGGCTGGCGGGGCTCTGAGGGGGATATTATGAATTTTACTGGTAAAAAGGTTTTTATTATAGGGAGCGGCAGAAGCGGCATGGGGGCGTTGTCGGCGCTTGGTCATGAGAAGGCTGTCTGTACGGTTTATGATAGTAATGAGAAATTAACAAAAGAAGAGATTTTGAAGAAGTGTACAGAATACCAGCCGGAGGATGTGATCATCGGAGAGGTATCTGATGAGGCGCTCTCGGGGTTTGATCTGGCTGTCATCAGTCCCGGGGTGCCTATTGACAGTCCGTTGGTGCTGCGGCTGAGGGGGCTGGGGGTCCCTGTGATCGGAGAGGTGGAGCTGGGCTTTGAGCTGGCGAAGGGGCGGCTGATCGGGATTACCGGGACCAACGGCAAGACCACCACAACCACGCTGGTGGGGCAGATGATGGCGGATTATTTTTCTTCGGTTTTTGTGGTAGGAAATATTGGAAATCCATATACTTTAGAGGCGTTAAAGACCACCGATGAGAGTGTGACGGTGGCGGAAATCAGTTCTTTTCAGCTGGAGAGTGTGGAGAGCTTTTGCCCTACGGTGTCAGCTATTCTGAATGTGACGCCGGATCATCTGAACCGTCATTACACCATGGAAAATTATGCCGCTGTGAAGGAACGCATTACCAGAGGTCAGACGAAGCAGGAATATTGCGTCCTGAATTATGAGAATGAGTATACCCGGGATTTCGGGGAGAATCGCTGTCCGGCCACGCCCATGTATTTTTCATCCAAAAGGGAGCTGGAGGACGGAGTTTATTATAAGGACGGCATGATTTACATCTCATGGAACGGGAAGAGCACCCCGGCGCTGGATATTCATACGGATATGAATCTGGTGGGCATGTGCAATGTGGAGAATGTGATGGCGGCGCTGGCCATCGGGCTGTGTATGGACGTACCGTTGAAAAGTCTTCTTCAGACCATCAAAAATTTTCACGCGGTGGAGCATCGCATTGAGTATGTGGCTACAAAGGGCGGGGTGGATTATTATAATGATTCCAAGGCCACCAATCCGGATGCGGCCATTCAGGGAATTCTTGCCATGAGTAAGCCTACCATTCTGATTGGCGGCGGGTATGATAAGCAGAGCGGGTATGACGAATGGTTTGAGGCCTTCGGCGGAAAGGTGAAGCTTTTAGTGCTGATCGGTCAGACCAGGGAAAAAATCGCGGACTGTGCAAAAAGGCATGGATTTGATCATTATGTTTTCGCGGATTCCTTTGAGGAGTGTCTGAAGATATGTACCGAAAATGCGGCTGCCGGGGACGCTGTGCTGCTCTCGCCGGCCTGCGCCAGCTGGGGGATGTTCTCTGATTATGAGGAGCGGGGACGGCAGTTCAAGGAGTATGTAAAC
>JAJQID010000276.1 GCA_021199405.1 Lachnospiraceae bacterium | reverse complement strand
TTCTTATTCCATCGGCTATCTGGAGTTAAATTACCGTTATATCCTGGCGCCCTTTCCGGTCTGGGTGGCTCTTCTGGCCAGAATCAGCGGTCTGCATACCCTGACGGTGGGCCATGTGGTGCTGGGGATCAGCCTGATTTCCATGAGTTATCTGATTTACTGGCAGATAGGGAGAGAGCTGTTTTCAAAAACTGCGGGCAGACTCCGTTTCATGCTCTGTGTCTGCGTGCTCTATCTCTGGGGAAATACCTCCATTTATACGGCGGAAAGCTTTCTGATTATCCGAAGCCGTCAGGGAAAGGCACTGGTATCCGGTCTGGTGTTTCCGGCCTTTGTGGGGCTGCTCCTACACATGGGGAATATCCTGGATCGTAAGGAAAAAATCGGAGTCGGGACCTGGGTATATGCGTCCTGTATCATGCTCACCGGCTGTCTGGGAAGCACCTTCGGGGGCGCTATTGTGCTGTTGATCTGGGGCGTTGTGAATTTGATATGGCTTGCGGTATACCGGAGAGGCGGAGTATTTCTGGCCGCTGTGTTGTCGGCACTTCCGGCAGCGGCATTTTCGGTGATTTATCTGTTGAATTAAGGAGATTTTTATGTCAAGTACTGTATCTGTCTGGCAGAACATCAGCGGCAGCGGCGCCCTGTGCGCCCTGTATCTGTGCGCATTGATTTTTCTCCTTCTGACAGAAAAAAAGAAATCCCTGCGGATTTTGCTTGTTTACTTTCCATTGCTCTGGTTTATTATTCTGTTGTGCCCATTCACCTATCAGGTATCGGCAATGCTGTTGGATGAGGAGATTTATTATCGCTTCTTCTGGGGGCTGCCCATGACCGCTACCCTGGCCTACAGCGGGGTGAAGCTTTATGAGATGTACCGGGGCAGGCTCCGCCCCCTTTTGGGAGCTGCTGTTCTGGTGGTTTTTATGCTTTGCGGGGATTACGTATATAATAATTGGCAGTTTTCTCAGGCGGAAAATGAATATCACATTCCGCAGGCGGTGGTGGACATCTGTGATTTCATGCACAGGCCGGGGAAGGAAGTGGTGGCGGTGTTTCCCGCGGAGCTGATGCAGTATGTCCGCCAGTATGACTGCACGATTTATATGCCATACGGCAGGGAGATGCTGTTTCTGGATATGTCCGATGAGCTGTACACCTTGATGGAGAATACGGTAAATCCTGATGCCGGACAGATCTGTGAGCTGGCGGCGGAGAACGGCTGCGCCTACATTGTCATTTCAGAAAATAAAATTGTACGGGGCAGCCTGGAACAGTGCGGATATGTATATATCCAGACCATAGACGGCTATGCCCTGTACTTCAATGAGGATATGCTGATCGGATAGAGTGCTGTAAACGGACATCACTGCGTCTGGTACTTCAGATAGTATTCATACGCATCCATAAAGCGCTCAGCCAGAAGCTGGCGTCCCTCCACGGAGATGTGCTTATAATCCAGCAGATATTCCTCTGCTTCCGTCACGGAAATGGTGCCGTAATAATTGTCCACAAAGCTGCAGAACATGGAATAGCACACGTCCGCTTCATACTGGACGTAGGAGCCAAGGGTGCCTTCATCGTTGTAGGTCATGATGCTGGAGTCCACATAGCTGCCGTCCTCGTCCAGGGCGTAGCCGTAGGTGGGCGACATGACGATGATCTGAATGTGCGGGCAATATGTCTGAATCAGATCCAGGGAAGCCTCCAGAGCGCAGGCCCATTTGGTAATATCCTGTGTATTCTCATAGTCGTACATTCTGCGCCCCTCCAGATAATCGCTCAGATCATACATGATCACAATCACATCCACCTCGGTGAAATCCAGATTGACCAGCATGGAAAGAGTGGCGATCTCTTCCAGACTGTAGCTATCATAATATCTGGCGTTTGAAAGCAGAGTATCGTTATCAACGGTAAATATGGTGGTAAGCCAGTACAGGCTGAACAGATCGCGGTCACCGTTTTCATAATCAATGGTGGTATCCTCGCAGGACATCAGAGAGTCCGCCACCGCGAAATTATAAACCGTGGCGCCAGTCTTTTCTCCAATCATCTCCGCCAGACAGTCCTCCGTGCCGGCGTCGTCCGCCAGAGGGGAATTCCCGAAAAACGCGATTACCATCTCATCCTGGTCATTGACAGGATCCCCGGTGTAGGTGTAGGGAGTATAATAATCCAGTACCTCCCTGTCAAAGTCTGAGGAATTCACATCGCTCAAATCCACAGTCTGCCCGCTGTTGTTCCAGGAATGGAGACGCAGGGCAATGATTCCTATAATCAGGAAAATAAGAACGAAAAAGACAACGTGGACGTTGATTTTTTTGATGATGGAAATTATCTTGGAAAAATTCATAAAAAATATCCTTTGAACAGTAGCTTTGAATGACAGTCCGTATAAATGAAATGGGTAGCTTACAACATGCCGTTTACTTTAGCACAGGATTGTTAAGAAGTTGTGATTGCATCTGCGGGATGGCATCTGTGTCGGAGGCGTTTTGCATCAGACGTGTGGATGCATCCAGTCTGCGGCAGAGAGCCTTGCGCTCCTCCCGGTCAAGGGCGCTGTAATCCAGATAGGAGATGGAGAGCTCCTTCAGAGGCATGCTGCAGGTAGGGCAGGCCGTCCTGTGGCCGTTAAGCATATGGATATAATGACAATTCTGGCAGTAGTGCATGTACAGCATGGTGGTTCTCTCCTGAGTTGGTGGCGTGAGCTATTTACGTTTGTGTGTTCACATTTTGACATTATCTTTCATAAAAGTCAAGAACAGCCAAGTGACAGATTCTGACAAAATCCGGAGGGAAACAGACGATAAAGGGCAGATTTCATGAGAAAAAGCTGCTCTTTTTCCATGCATATGTGAATGGCAATAAAGCGGATGTTGTAATTCACAGCAGATGAAAATCAGGATATACAAATATTGACAAAAATCGTCCTTCATGCTAGACTGAGGACACCTGAAAAACCGGGTACAAAATTACCCGGCAGAAAGGTGATATATCGTCTTTGAACCAGCGAAAGGAGGACATTTTGCACGGACAGCAGCAAAGCCGCGCCGAGATCATCGGGGAGGGGGCAAGGAGGATACGGGAGCTGAATTTATTCAGCGACGTGTTCATGTCCACCGCCCTGAGAGACAAAGGCGCCAGTGAGTACGTGCTGAGGAAGATCCTCGGAAGAGAGGATTTGGAACTTACAAATGTGGTGACCCAGTGGAGGCTGCCCAACC
>JAJQID010000063.1 GCA_021199405.1 Lachnospiraceae bacterium | reverse complement strand
GAAACGGATGGCCTTTGTAAAACGGGAGAGCATTTACAATCAGTTTTACTCCGATCTGGTCACGCCTCTTGATGACAAAATCAGAGCCGATGGCACGGTCGTTCACTGCTTCTACGCCACGAAAATGGGCGAACAGTACGAGGCTCGATATCAGCAGCACTTTGTCGACCCGGATGTGATCCGTCATGACCTGCAGCATGAAGAACTGCTGGTCTGCTATCCGCAGAAATGGGAAAGCGAAGTTGAAAACTGTTGCGGTATATCGGCAGATAAATGAATCCACTTGCAGAGATGGAGGAGAGTATGAAAATCCTGATTTATGGGGCGGGTGTCATCGGGTGCGAGCTTGCCCATATGCTTTGCAAAAAGAATGACGTTACCCTTCTGGCTCGTGGGAGGTGGAAGGATGCCATCGACAAAAATGGTCTTGTGATCCGCCATTATGTGCAGAGGAAGACGACAGTCGACCGCTTAAAAACGCTCGATATCTTAGAGCCAGGCGACAGGTACGACCTGATTTTTGTCGTCATGCGGGCGTCACAGCTTCCTAATGTGCTTCCTGTTATCGCAGAGAACGCAAGTCCACATATCGTATTCGTGGGAAATAATATGGCGGCGCAGGAAACCGCTCGGCTGGCGATGTCTGGTTCTCCTGTGAGGAAAGAGATCGCTTTCGGCTTTCAGGGGACTGCCGGACGGCGGGAAAATGGAACAGTGATCAGCATTCATGCAGGTGTCGGCATGACGGTGGGCGGGTGTGCTGCGCCCCTGTCGCAGGCGTTTCAGAAGAAATTGAATACAGCCTTTGCGCAAACGGGCTGCCGCCTGACCTGGGAGAATCAGATGGATGCCTGGCTGAAATGTCATGCCACCTGTGTCCTGCCCATGTGCTACGTCTGCTATATTACAGGCGGTCATCTGCCGAAAGCGACACACAGGCTGAGAAAAGCCATTCTGGATGCGGATCTGGAAGGCTACCGTGTACTGCAAAAGCTCGGGTTTCCCATTCTTCCTGCCGGGGACGAAAAGTGGTTTTCAGGGCCAAAGCGTCCCATGATGGCAGCGATATTCTTTGTCATATATAAAACACCCATCGGCCGACTTTCGGTCAGCGACCACGCTATGCACGCTGTAGAAGAAATGAAGTATCTTGACGCAGGATTTGAAGAACTGCGTAAAAAGGCTGGCGTTCCCACAACCACATGGGACAGCCTGCGTACCGATTCCGGAATAGAGGAGAGATAGGACATGAAATATATCGGAATGCCTATGGGAATGTGGGTCTTGTTCGGGAAATCTTTTGAACGAAATCTATGTACGGATTTTGGACTGGACAGTGAAACGGCGAAAACGGTGAGAAAAAGAGCGAAATCCCGATATAAAGAAATGATTGCAGGAGTGCCGGAGTTTGAGAAGGCGGACAGGTTCAGGATGAATCTCGTCAACTGCGCCATGCTCTGTGCATTTGTGTTAAATATGCCAGAACGTCCCGATGTCGGGCGGCTGACTGAATATTATGCTGATTCTATGATGATTTCCCCAATGAAGTGGTTTTGCAGGATGAGCGGCAAAAATAAATTCACAGACAAGGATATTTCTTCCCTGAGAGCCACAGAGAAGCTTCGAGCCGCCGACAGGAATCCCTATTCGTGGAATATGTAATTTTATCCTTACGGTGACGGCAGCGGATATGAGGCTCGTTTTACCACCTGCGGCATCTGTACATTAATGCGGGAACTGGGATTATACGATCTCGTCCCGGCTATGTGCCGATTGGATTACACCATGAGTGAAGCAGGCGGTGCATCTGACTTCGTTCGGGAATATACATTAGCTTCCGGCGGCCCTTACTGCGACTGTGGGTATAAAAAACGAAAGAAAGACTGAAAAACACGTTACTTCAATTTATATTGGAATGCGGAGTGCGTGAAGTTATGTAGCCCGAACAGTAATGCATGATTGAAAGAGGGACTTTATGGGTTTACTGATTTTTTGGTCAATGGTGTAGGAATTGATACTGCTATAACGTTATAACTCAGGGAACCGCCGGACGGCGGGAAAACAACGACGCCTTTGAGAGGATTATGGTCAGGCTTCTGGAAAAGGAGCAAGTTATAGTTTCAAACTATAGCTGGCTCTTTTTTTTATGAATTGGCATGGATTGAATTTTGATGGTATAGTTTTTGACAACAGAGAAACATGTACTCAAAAATGTACGCAACGAAAATGAAAAAGGAGACCACTATCATGAGCAATTACAAATTTGAGACCTTACAGCTTCACGTTGGACAGGAACAGGCTGACCCGGCCACAGATGCGAGAGCTGTGCCGATCTACCAGACGACCTCTTATGTGTTTCACAATTCCGCCCACGCCGCCGCCCGCTTTGGACTGACGGACGCCGGGAATATCTACGGCAGGCTGACCAATTCCACCCAGGATGTGCTGGAAAAGAGGCTGGCGGCGCTGGAAGGCGGCGTGGCGGCTCTGGCGTTGGCAAGCGGCGCCGCGGCAGTCACTTACACCATTCAGGCGCTGGCCCAGGCCGGGGATCACATCGTAGCGCAGAAAACGATCTATGGCGGCAGCTATAACCTGCTGGCGCACACCCTCCCACAGTATGGGATTTCCGCTACGTTCGTGGACGCCCACGATCTGGCTGCGGTTGAGGATGCTATTCAGGAGAATACGAAGGCGGTTTATCTGGAGACGCTGGGCAATCCGAACAGCGATATTCCGGATATTGACGCGATTGCCGAAATCGCCCATAAGCACGGCCTGCCGCTGGTGATTGACAATACCTTTGGCACGCCTTATCTTATCCGGCCTATTGAACACAGTGCGGATATCGTGGTTCACTCTGCCACCAAATTCATCGGCGGCCATGGGACGACTCTGGGCGGCGTGATTGTGGACTCCGGTAAGTTTGACTGGAAAGCGAGCGGCAAATATAAGCCGATCGCCGAGGCCAATCCCAGCTATCATGGCGTTTCTTTTGTGGATGCGGCGGGGTCGGCGGCGTTTGTTACCTATATTCGCGCCATCCTGCTTCGGGATACCGGCGCGACCATCTCTCCGTTTAACGCTTTCCTGCTTCTTCAGGGCGTGGAAACCCTGTCTCTGCGCCTGGAGCGCCACGTGGAAAATACAAAAAAGGTGGTAGAGTACCTGGCCGGGCATCCGCAGGTGGAAAAGGTCAATCATCCGTCGCTGCCTGACCATCCGGATCATGCGCTGTATCAGAA
>JAJQID010000273.1 GCA_021199405.1 Lachnospiraceae bacterium | reverse complement strand
ATGATTATCATTGCTGTTGCAGGATTGATTGTATCTATCTTAAATTACACACATAAGAAATAGCACCTCCGCTTCATGACATGTGGAAGGTGCTATTTTAGTAGTAACTGATAACATTTCGCCGGAAACGGACAGGTAGCGCTATCGTGAGAAGCCGGCGCTGAAAAATCAGCTTCCTTAAACTCACTCCCCCAGTCTGCGCACCTCCGTATAAGCCAACAGGAACGGTCCCACGCCCTTGGCGTCGTCAGCCACAATGGGCTCGGACATGTAATATTCGTAGGAGCCGTCCCGGCGAGGGTTATTCTCCGGCCCCAGACCGGCCACCAGGCAGATACCGCCCAGATGCAGCTCTCCGGCCTCATTAACCGTCAGATATTTGTCGCAGATGGCGTTGAAGTCGCGAATCGCAGGCTCTCTGTAACTCTCAGGCAGAAAGCCCAGGCGAACAGCCTTCAGAAGACTGTAGGCCATGATGGCACTGCCGGAGGTTTCCAGATAATTGCCGGGCTCGCCGCCTCTGGCGGGCAGCTGATACCACATTCCGCTCTCATCCTGATACTTCAGCATGGAATCCATAAAGTCCACAAACACAGCCTTTAACTCATCATATTTCTCAGGAGCCGCATCCCTGTCGCACTTGGTCAGGGTATCCAGCAGCGCCATGGAAAACCACCCGAGGGCTCTCAGCCAGAAATTCTGACTTAAGCCGGTCTCCTTATCACACCAGAACGAGGCTCTGGACGCATCGTAGGCGTGGTAATACAGACCGGTCTTCGGGTCTCTGACATGCTTCACCACGTTGAAAAACTGATGAAAAATATCGTCATAATTTTTCTTATTATTGAAACGGGTCTCGTACTCCATGTAGAAGGGCTGGCCCATGTACATGCCGTCCAGCCAGACCTGGTTGGGATAAATCTTTTTGTGCCAGAAGTTGCCTTCTTCCGTACGGGGCTGATTCTGAATCTGACCGTAAATCAGGTCGATAGCCTTCCGGTACTTTTCCTTACCGTTGATATCATAAAGTGCAAACAGGGTTTTGCCGGCATTCACATTGTCGATATTGTATTCTTCCGGATCATAACCGTCGATGGTGCCGTCCTCCTGAACCCTGTGATCTATGAATGCGTCGGCAAAGTCCAGATACTTCTGCTCACCGGTAGTGGCGTAGGTTTCCAGCATCGCCAGAATCATACAGCCGTCAATGTAATTCCAGCCGCTTTTTGTGGCTCCCGCCTTCGCCTTCTCAATATTCCACGCCGGAACGTCCAGGGTGGACCGCTCGATCAGCTCGTCCAGATACTTCTCGATCATCGGATTTCTCATGGTATAACCCTCCAGTTTTTTTGACAAAAGTTTATTCGCAGCTTCTTACCTTTCCATAACCAAAATCATCTGCGAACAGCAACATAAAAATCACATTTCCTCGGGCGCCTCAAACCCCAGCACATCGATGGACGCCTCCAGTACGCCCTTCACCAGCAAAAGCAGGGCGATGTACCCCTTCTGCTTCTCCTCATCCTCCTCGGCCAGAATTCTGGTCTCGTGGTAAAAATGATTGAAAGCGTTGCACAGGTCATAAATGTAGGCGCAGATCCTGTGGGGTGCTTTCTCCTCACAGGCACTCTCCATGGCCGCATTGAACTTCGCGGTTTCCAGCATCAGCGCTTTCTCCGCCTCATTCTCCGCGGGCAGAACTGACAGTTCTGTCAGCACGCCGCCCTTTTCCTGATATTTACGCAGGATGGACTTGATCCGAACAATAGTATACAGAATATAGGGACCGGTATCTCCCTCAAAGGAGGTAAAGCGGTCAATATCGAAAATATAATCCTTGCCGGCCTGATTGGAAAGATCGCCGTACTTGATGGCCGCCAGGCTGACGGTTTTTGCAATCTCGCGGGCCTTCTCGTCGCTGACATCCCTGCCGGTGACAATTTTGCGGTACATCTCCTCATTGACCTCGTCGATCAGCGCCTCCAGACGCAGTACGCCGCCGTCACGGGTTTTGAAGGGCTTGCCGTCCTTTCCGTTCATAGTGCCGAAGCCGATAAACTGCAGCTTCATCTCCTCCGGTGCAAGACCGGTTTTCTTCACACAGCGGAACACCTGCTCAAAATGCAGTTCCTGGCGCTTATCCGCAAAGTAAATAATCTCGTCCGGGTGATAGAGCCCCACTCGCTCCACAATAGTGGCAATGTCAGTGGTAGTATACAGAGCCGCGCCGTCGCTCTTTAAGATCATGCAGGGCGGCATCTCCTTTGTATCGTCCTCCCGGGCAATGTCCACCACCAGGGCGCCGTCGCTCTCATAGGCATAGCCCTCATCCTTCAGTCTCCGCGCCAGATCGGGAATGATGTCCTGCACATCGGACTCCCCCTTCCACAGGTCGAAGGATACGTTCAGGTTGTCATAATTTTTCTTTAAATCAGCCACGGACACATTCATAATGTGGCGCCACAGCGCCCGGTAGCCCCGCCGCCCCTTCTGCAGGTCAGCCGTGGCCGCCAAAGCTCTTGACTTATACTCTGCGGCAGCCTGAACGCGAGCCTGATATTGCTCTTCGTTTTCCCCCTCATGACGGCCGTCATCCTTGGATTTTTTGCTGGCGGTAGGATAAATCTCCTCCAGCTGGGAAATGGTGAAGGGAGGCTCCTGCGGATATTCCCCCGTAAAATTCTCATCAAAATAAACCAGCTCAGGTCTGCGTTCCTGCATTTCCGTGATAATCAGACCCATCTGCAGGCCCCAGTCCCCCAGATGAACATCGCCGATCACAGTATGCCCCGCAAAACGGCAGATTCTCTTCACACTCTCTCCGATGATAGCGCTGCGCAGATGCCCCACATGCAGGGGCTTGGCCGCGTTGGCTCCGCCGTAATCCAGAATAATCGTATGGGGCTTTGCCGGCATCTCCACTCCGAATTTATCTGACGCCGCCATCTGATTCATATACTCCGCCGCAAAAGCAGAGCTCAGCTTCAGATTCAGAAAGCCCGGCTTCACAGCGCTTACCTCGTCAAACACAGGATTGCCGTTTAACTGCTCCGCCACCTTCTCCGCAATCTGAATGGGCGCACAATGATACTGCTTTGCTCCGGCCATGGCCCCGTTGCACTGATATTCACATAAATCCGGACGATTGGATACCGTCACCTTGCCCAGCGCCCCGTCGTAACCTGCGGCGGCGAAGGCCTGTGAGACCTCGTCCGAAATCATATCCAGTAATTTTTTCATAATAAGCTATTCCCCTC
>JAJQID010000171.1 GCA_021199405.1 Lachnospiraceae bacterium | reverse complement strand
CTGTGGTAAACTCTCGAATTCGTTTTTCAAGTCTGGTCACGTCCTTTCCGTGGAGTTTGATAAACTCCGCCTTGTCCTCAATGCTCCCGTTCAGGAACACATCGTCCAACAGATACTCCACATAATTTTTTCTTTGAAGTGCTTCAACAAAAAGCGGGTGCCATTCTTCATCCGGCGCTCTCGGTGCGAAGTCCGTCTGCCATTTTTCAAGCAGCCGGAGATAATCACAGAGGACACAGTAGCTTTCTGTTTTCTTAAATTCCAACTGTGCGAAAATCTTCGGTTTTGGCTTTGGCCTGGGCAGGTCGTGCGTCCGTTCCTCGTAGGGAATACCGAAGTCCTCCGCTAACTTTTTGGCGGCGTCGATGGGTTTCAGTCCAAAATATCTGGACACGAAGCTGATCGCGTCACCGTCGGCCTGACAACCAAAGCAGTGATACCGGCGATCTAATTTCATGGGGTTCCTGTCGTTGTGGAACGGGCAGACCGCCATACCGTTACGGTTGACTTTAATACCATATCTTTCTGCGGCCTGTCGTGCCGTGACGGAATCCCGGACAGCTTCAAATACATTCATACCTGCAAGACCTCCTTTCTGGTATGCTCATCAGCATTTAACCAACAAAAAAGGCACCTGACTTTTATCAGATGCCACACTCATAATAGCAGGAAACCCAAGCGCTCGTTGCTGAGTGCCTGGGTATCCTAACTGTTATCACATATTCAATTTTCTGCTCGATAAACTGGAATTTGTTTGTAGCAAGATTTTTGTTGTTTCGGCAATATCCTGTTCAATCAATGGACGCATACTGTCCTTATATTGCGATAAATCAGCTTCTTTCAGTGCTGACAAAATAATGGGGATGTACTGCGGTTTTGACAAGCCAATCTGTGCAAGAGCCTTAATACACTGTCTGGCAGTAATCGGTTTTTCGTCAGTAATGTGAGAAAGAAAATCAGGAAGAACGGTATCAAAACGATTTTCTTCATCCCACTGCACATTCTCGCTGCAATGATATAAATAATACGATTTCTAACCAATGATTTTGGATGATTCAGTAATGATGTGAAAACATCAAAGTATTCATACCATTCATCGGTTTCTTTGCTCTCTGCTATGATTTTATCAGCAAAGGCACAGGCAAATTTATCATTTTTTGATGTCAAATTCTCTGTAATATGTTCTATCATTTTTCTACCTCATGAATTGCTTTTTGCCGTATTCAAACTTGCTGGCGGCGAACGGTTTGTCAAAACCGTTTGCGGACGGCAAGTACACAGGGGATAGCTGCTTTAGCGGCGCAAGGGGGTGTAGCCACCTTGACGGAACAGAGTGACGAAACATTCGGAGCAAGCAGCTTTCTTCTGCTGGCAACGAATGAAGCTCCGCAGGACGCACGATACTCCCGGTAGGAGAGTATAGAAGTGCGCCCTTTAGTTCCTAAAGGGTTTTGCTTTCGCCTTTTCTCCTTATCAAACGGGAAGTTGTCTACTGCTTTATCAGCTCTAATTCTTTACACTTCCAGTCCTCGTTAAGAACATGATATATCTCTTCATCCTTATATTGCACATCTTTGAATCCAGTCGCTTTATAGCAATAGTAAGCTGACTGATTATTTTCAAATACCCCTAATGATGCTTTTTTTGCCCCATATATGTCAAATACGAAACGTAACCCCTTTTGTAGCATTGCTTTCCCATATCCTTTATTTCTGACCTTGGGGTCTACTATAACAAAACCAAATCTTAATTTATCCAATGAATCCTTTGGATTTCTCAATGTAAAAAATCCAATAATTCCAGTATCGTCAAAAGCTGTAAAAGGCATTAGCGCTTTAACCTCATTAAAATCATTTTCTGTAAGGGGGTAGTTTCCCAAAACTCCTGCTGTCCATTTATAAAAATCTATTTCCGTTTCACACCATGATAGTATTATTGGTGCGTCAGATTCTTTATATGGTCTTAGTCTAATCATATTTTTTCTCCAAATTCCGATTTGTCTGTTCGACACGCCCATTATACATCATCCAGATTTCGTTGGATAGATGGCATTCCGATTTTTTCAGGAGAAGTGCAAGCCGCGCTTTGCGTCCTGCACTTACTCCTTCATTCGTAATCTGTTATCGCTCGATGGATTTTGTTTTCTTCCTGCCCTGTTCAGGCGTCAGCACTTTCTCCACCTGGCGGTGGACGGCATTCAGCTTATCGACTTCCTCCCTGATCTCTTTCAATTCCTCATACTGTTCATTGTGCGCGATGGTCAGCTCAAGCAATTCATCTTTCCATTCTTTCAGCTTGACCGGCAGAGTTTCCGGCGCAATATGATTAGCATGGAGAAAGCGGTTTGCCGTGTTCCAGAGAACCATCTCGGCGCGGTGTTCTTCCTCGAAAGCGTCTTTCTTTTTCTGACGCTTGATCGCGTTGTACTGTTTCCGAACAGGAAGGTTCGTCTGATACTGTTTGCCCTGGTCGATCATCTTCTCCAGTTCCTTCATCCGGCGTTCCTTGCTGCGGACACTCTGCTGAGTGGAATGAGACTTGTCCTTCACTTTGGCAAGGGCTTTCTCCAGATCGTCCAGTGTGTAGATACCGTCGGCGTTCAAATCGTCGATGGACTTCTTCACATCTTCAAAAACGGAAACGCTGTGATTCAAACGAAATCTGCCAGAATACTTCTGAACACGTTGGCTCTCCAGCTCCATATACTTCACCATCAGGTCAGCCAGGCTCGGAGACTTCGCTTCCTTAATGACTTCTTTCATGGCTGTGGTGAGAGCGGACAGCCAGTCTTTCAGGTCGTTGATCCTTGTCCGGATTTCTTTGATAAGCTTGTTGGCTGCTTTTATCTGCCGGTTGATGTCGCCGCGCTCTGTAGGAATACCTTTCTTCTCCATCGCACAGGCGGCAGGTCCCATGTGAATGGTCGGGATTTCTTCAATGCCGCGGTCGGCGTTGCTGCGGTGGTCAATGCGTTCCGTAAAGCCGTTCATTTCAAGATGGCAGTTCACAACATCTGCCCATGCAGCTCTCCATTCCTCGGCCTTGCCCTGTTCGCTCCAGTCAACAGTCGGCTCCTTGTGTGATTTCCATTTCCCGCTGGGGAGACGGATACGCTCGCCGTTCTCGTCCAGATCATAGACAAGTTTTCCTTTCGGCATCCACTTTCCATGTTCATCCAGGGGTCGAAGCGTGAGCATGATATGACAGTGCGGGTTGTTCGGTTTCTGATGAATATTAAAATCCACGCACATACCGGCGGCACGGAACG
>JAJQID010000035.1 GCA_021199405.1 Lachnospiraceae bacterium | reverse complement strand
TCGCGAAAATTTTGCCATTTTGCGCTAAAAAACATTTATAAGTGGCCTAATATCTGTAAAGTACGTCTGTCTTTCTCTCCATCAAAATATTTGTCCAGCACCTTCTGAAACACTTCTTCCTCCGGCGCAACTTCCGCAAATAATGTCATGCAGGACTGCAGCTTCAAATTATCCGGGAAGCCCATTACATGTTCTGGGTCCGATGATTCAATCTCCAGCAGCGCATTACTGATCTCAGCCAGACGATTCCTAAGCAGGTCATTCTGCATGTATGCCCTGGCCTCCCCTTCATCCGCAATAGAATAATAAACAGCAATCTCACTTCTTCCAAGGCCAATGATCTGAGGAAAAATATACCACATCCAATGGCTTCTCTTTCTCCCATTCCTGATCTCTGATAATGCTGTCTCATAACTGTTTTTCTGAGCTTTGATGAATCTCTCTAAATTGTATTCTTTATTCATATTCCGGCCTCGCTGATTACAGGATCTGCTTACCTGATTACCATTGCTCGAAATGTACCTGGCTTTCCTCATAGTCAGGATGTTCGCCAGCCTTTTCTTCTGCAGGATATCCAAACGCTATGACAGAGTGCGGGATTACTGTATCCGGTAACGAGAAGATCTTTCTCTGATTCTCTACACGATCCATCTGCGGCCAGGTTCCAAGCCATACAGAACCGATGCCAAGCCCTTCCGCTGCGAGTATCATATTCTGTCCCGCGATTGCACCGTCAATCACCCAGTAATCCTTTGCGGGCGGAAATGCGCGCTCCAGATCCCCGAGGATAAGAATCCCAACATCACAGTTTCGGAGAGGCTCCGCCGGCCTGCCATTGGCATCCGCCATTTTCCCCAGCGTTTCTTTGTCTCTCACAACAAGAAAACTCCAGTCACGCGTATTCGCGCAGGTAGGCCCTGTCATCGCCGCGCGAAGTATCGTATGAAGTTCTTCGTCTGTTATGTGTCCGTCCGTAAATTTACGGATGCTTCTCCGGTTTAATACCCCATCTACTAATTCCATTGAGAATCCTCCTGATCCAATATTGTTTCTTTATATTCCAAATTCCCTCGCATACTTAAGAACTCCCTGTATGGCGGGAGCGTCATCGCGCAATCTGTACGCCATAAAATTCTCTTTCGCTACATCAAACGGTGGTTTAATTCCAAACATGTCCGCTGGTTCGTATCCGGTTCTTGTATAATAGGCGTTGCTTCCTAAAACGACAGAGTATCCAAATCCCAGCTTTCCGGCAATCTTATGTCCTTCTTTTATCAATGCCGTTCCTATCCCCATTCCCTGATATTCCGGCAGTACAGACAAAGGCGCTAATGCTAAGACAGTCGTATTTTTCACCTCCGCCTTTGTAAACATGATATGTCCTACTATTTTATCGTCCTGTTCAGCAACCAGAGATAATTCCGGAATAAATGCTTCCCCTTGCCTTAATGCGTTTACCAGATCCTGCTCATTTCCATCTGCATGTTCCGCATTGTCAAAGGCATCCTTTATCACAGAGTAAATCGCTCTGAAATCTTCTGGTTCCTCTTTCCTGATAATCATATGATTTGCCTCCCTGCTCCATTTGCATCTGTATCTCTCAAAATTATACCCTCTGCACCCATGAATTACAAGCATTTTCCTCTATGTAAGGGCGGCCTTTTGCCGCCCCTTTTGTTGCTTCACTCCGCCGCTTCATCCAGTTCCACCAGCCGCCCATGCACCACATACCTCGCGTTCTCAAAGGAGTAGGCACAGGTAGACAGGGTAACGATCCGGTTTTCTGTCGTCAGCCGGATGTTTGCTGTGAAATCAGACTTTGCACTGATCTCCCGCAGCCACTCGGCAAACTCATGGGAGGTGTCAAACTGCATCCGGTACGCCGATGAATCCTCTGTTGTCGTATATCCGGCAAAAAGCTCCAGAGGATACGTCTTCCCTTCCACACTCAGATACATAACCGGATGCGCCTCATAATACTCCTGCTCCACATACCGAATCAGACTGGCAAACATTTTCCCACTGGCCATATGATGAACGTAAATAATCGTGTTTTCATCAGAAAAACCCTCGCTGTTCCTGCAGTCGATAAACAGACAGCCATTACTGTTAGAAGTCCCGTCCGCCAGATGGGAGAGATAAAATTCATTATCCTCCATCTCCAGAAGATCTGGGATTAGTTCAGTCAGACGAATAAAGCGCTGAACCTGTTTATAACTTTCGCCAGTCCCATCGGCGACAACCTCTGTTGTACGTTTTCCAAAATAATCTGGGACAACTTGTCCCACATTTTTTGGCCGCCCTTTTTTCCTTTCGATCGCATCGCGCTTCATCTTATAAGCAAATGCCCTCTCACTCGGCAGCACCGTCTCCCGCTGCAGGTTACTGTCTACCATCAAAATCGTGGCGGCATGCTCATTTGCGCCACCTCCTTAACGTTGCATCAAGCTCCTGATAACATGAAAGTGTCACACATGGTCGTTCACGCGCATAAGGACAGCTATCGCATTTTGTCTTCTTAGGGATCTCCGCCAGATAATAGCAGTTATTACTGCCAAGAACACACCCCTTTTTGTTGTTCTTCCAGAAGAAACAATTCTTGCAGGAAGATGGCCGGTCAGCGTAATATCTGACTCCATCAATAACGATCGTTCTTTTCAGATTCTGGGACATTATAGAATACCTCCTTTTTGTACTCACTGCACAAAGCAACAAAATTTGCCTGGCAATAAAAAAGCCGGTCTCGCATACTCTGCTATTTCGCAAAGTCTGGACCGGCTATGTAAGGCTAAGACCTGAAACTTTAGTCTTAGCCCATGGAGGTATGACTGAATATTATGAAAATTTCAGTTAGAGTGATCAGGATTAGTTTTTTCTTGATTTTGATTGTTTTTTCCAACAGACACCTTTCTTAGCTGGGATGAAGAAAAAATCGGCGATTTTTTGGTTCTTAGCTAGAAAGGTCTTTTTCTTAGCTGGCCAGCTAAGAAATTTTGAAAATCTTAGCTAAAATTTTTCCTTTGCCTCTCATTAGAAAATTAAAAAAGCGGAACCTGTTTTCGTGTCATCTGACACGTTCTTAGCAGATTTCCGCTTGAAATTTCCGTCTCCGACGGGATTCGAACCCACGGCCTTTCGCTTAGGAGGCGAACGCTCTATCCTGCTGAGCTACGGAGACTGATATAAAATTATTCACTCAATGAACCACATGGACGGTTCCCTGCAGCCACACCTCGCCCTTGAAGCGGCGGCCGACAGCGGGCTCCCCCTGTAAATCCAGAGAGTTAATGGCGACTTCTATTGTAATATCATTTGACTTTAATGTCAAAATATTTATTTCCTCACTGGTGTAAATATTGCGCTCCTGGCGACAGTCGATGATCTCACCAAGGATGGTATAGTGGTCGCTCTCCACACCGCTGGGAATAAAGCTGGTGTCAACGATGCTGTACAGATCCTCATGCTGGATGTGCTGGCAGATGACGTTGAACGTATTCATATCCTCCATGGTCAGAGTCTCGATCGCGTCCTCATTGCCGTCGCGGGCCTCCCTCAGCAGCTTTGTCCTTTTATGAGCCATCACCCGTTCGCTGTTGCGCTGCACTACATTTTTCTCAATGGGCAGGAGTATTTTACCACCAACGGACAATCCTGTCAAACTGATATAGTATTTTTGCAGGTCATTTAATTCCTTCGCCTGAAAATACGCCGTCTGATTTTGCAGATAAAAAATCAGAAGAATGCCAAAATTGACCTCCTCACACATTCCGGCGTAGGAATTCTGGCTGGCATGGCGCTCCACCTGAATCTCCTCATCCACAGACTTAATATAACTCTGCAGATAGGGATAATAATAGTCGCAGGCGAACTGCCTGTCAGTCCGGTAATCCCCGCACACGGATATTCCCAGGGAAGGAGACACATTTTTGCTTAGATTTACAAGGTGTACATTCTCCTCCACGTTGGAGGCAACACAGCTATTATGCTCTTTCACAGCTTCTGTGAGGATTTCTCTTAAACCCTCATGGTCCGACACTTTGCTGAAGCCTATGGCGCGCATGTATTTATGCATGACAGTCACCTCCTCAACCTTTGACACCGCAGTTATTTCTCTGTCAGAGCCTCCAGACCGCCCATATAAGGTCTCAGCACCTCCGGAATTCTGACACTTCCGTCAGCCTGGAGATTATTCTCCAGAAGAGCGATCAGCATACGGGGGGAGGCCACAACAGTATTATTCAAAGTATGCGCAAAATATTTGCCATTCTCCCCATTGACGCGGATTTTCAATCTTCTCGCCTGAGCATCGCCCAGATTGGAACAGCTTCCCACCTCAAAATACTTCTTTTGTCTGGGGGACCAGGCCTCTACATCGATGGATTTGACCTTCAGATCTGCCAGGTCGCCGGAGCAGCACTCCAGAGTTCTCACCGGAATATCCATGGAGCGGAATAAATCCACGGTGTTCTGCCACAGCCTGTCAAACCATACCGGAGAATCCTCCGGCTTGCAGACTACGATCATTTCCTGCTTTTCAAACTGGTGGATGCGGTATACGCCCCTCTCCTCCAGACCATGGGAGCCCTTCTCCTTCCTGAAGCAGGGGGAGTAGGAGGTCAGGGTATGAGGCAGAGTCTTTTCCTCCACCACGGTATCAATATATTTGCCGATCATGGAGTGCTCGGAGGTGCCGATCAGATACAGATCCTCGCCCTCGATCTTGTACATCATGGCGTCCATCTCTGCAAAGGACATAACGCCGTTGACCACGTTGCTTCTGATCATAAAGGGCGGCACACAGTAGGTAAAGCCCCGGTCAATCATAAAATCTCTGGCATAAGTCAGCACCGCGGAGTGCAGTCTGGCAATATCTCCCATCAGATAATAAAAACCGTTGCCTGCCACTCTGCCGGCGGCGTCAAAATCCACACCGTTGAACCTTCTCATCAGATCCGCATGATACGGAATCTCAAAATCCGGCACTACGGGCTCGCCGTACCGGGTAATCTCCACATTCTCAGAATCGTCTTTGCCAATGGGAACAGACGGATCAATGATATTGGGAATGACCATCATGATCTTCGTGATCTTTTCCTGAAGCTCCTTCTCGGAGGCCTCCAGCTCGGTCAGTCTCTCAGCGCTTGCCGCCACCTCTGCCTTCTTAGCCTCGGCTTCTTCCTTTTTGCCCTGTCCCATCAGACGGCCAATCTCCTTGGCGTTTTTGTTTTTCGCCGCACGGATGGAATCAGCTTCCTTCTGAGCATTTCGTCTCGCTTCATCCAGTCCGATGACCTCATCCACCAGGGGAAGCTTCTCGTCCTGAAATTTTTTCCTGATATTCTCTTTTACCAGCTCCGGATTTTCTCTCAAAAACTTAATATCAATCATGATATGCCCCCTTTTTATTCAACCTATTCTAGTTGATCAGAATTTACTTGTCAACCTTTCCCAGCGCTTTTTGCAGTGCTTTTGTCTCTTCCTCACTCAATTCGATATTGCATTTCCCGTCTCTGATGGACTTTACGTAGCTGTAGGAGGATTCCGGGTGATGGACGGTGTTGATGACAAATCCGTCATTTTTTTCGTTGAGCATGGCCAGCGCAAAGCTGAGGCGCCCTCCCATCTCCTTGAAAGCGTCATATTTTAATATACCCAGCTTCTGATAGGTGTTGCCCATTTTTTTATTTAAAATCTGTATATCGATTCTATTATCTTCAATCAGGCTTTTATTATCCTTCTCCAGCTGAAGGATATCCAGAAGCTGCTCCTCCATCGACGATGCATCCCGGCCGCCCATAAACGTCATGTACTTTTTTTCAAGTTTTCTGTATTTTGACAGGGCAACGGCCGCAATCACAATGGCAGCGATCAATAAAATCAGCATCGCCATGATTACATAAGATAAATCAAAACCGGCAAGTCCCAGACTGTCCAGTAAATTGGTGTTCATGCTTATCCCCTCGTAATTCTGTCCATAATCCTCTCAAAATCATCAGCGGAGTAAAATTCAATCTCCATCTTTCCCCGGCCTTTTCCCTTATCCACAATGGAAACTCTGGTGCCAAGAGTCTGGGTCAGACTGTTCTCATAGTTTTTGTAAATAATCTCCAGCTGCTCATCCTTCTCTTTTGGTGCGGAGGGCTTTGGCTCCTTATTCAGATTTTTGACCGCCTTCTCCACCTCTCTGACTGACAGGCCATCCTTCACGATCCTTTGAGCAAGCTCAAGCTGTTTTTGCTCATCATTGATACTCAGAAGAGCACGGGCCTGTCCCATGGAAAGCTCGTCTCTGGAAAGCATCTGCAAAACCGGCTCCGAAAGCTTTAAAAGCCTCAGGGAGTTGGTGACGGCAGTACGACTTTTGGAAACAACCTCAGCCACCTCCTCCTGCTTCAGATGAAACTCCTCAATCAGACGCTGGTAGGCATAAGCCTCTTCCACGGGATTCAGATCCTCCCGCTGAATATTCTCAATCAGGGCAATTTCCGCAAGCTCAGTATCCGTATACTGCCGGACAATCACTGGAATCTCCTTCAAGCCTGCCATTCTGGCGGCTCTCCAGCGTCGTTCCCCGGCTACAATCTCATAATGGGTCTGTCTGTCCTGCACAATAATCGGGGTAATCACTCCAAACTGCTTTATACTGTCAGCCAGCTCCTGCAGGGAAGCCTCGTCAAAATTTTTCCTTGGCTGGCTCCGGTTGGGTTCCACCTTTGTAATTCTGACGTTTAACGGTTCCGTCTCTTCCTTCTGATTCTGCTGATTTTGTGAAGCTGTCTGATCGACGGCTTTCGGGCTCTGTGCGGGGATCAGGGAGTCCAGTCCCTTCCCCAGTCCGCTTCTTCTCGCTGCCATGGGTTTCTCCTGCTATTTATTGTTGATCACTTCCTCCGCCAGCTTCATGTACGCTTCCGCGCCGGCGCTCTTGGGATCATATTTGATGATGGGCATACCGTAGGACGGCGCCTCCGCCAGACGGATATTTCTGGGAATAATGCTGTCATAAACATTGCTGTCCACATTTTTGCGGACATTTTCCACTACCTGAACGGACAGGTTGGTGCGGCTGTCATACATAGTGAAAACAATACCTTCAATCTTTAATCCCGGATTCAGGCGCTCTGTCACCAGATTGATAGTATGAATCAGCTGAGACAGTCCCTCCAGTGCGTAATACTCGCACTGAATCGGTACAATCACACTGTCCGCGGCGGTCATGGCGTTCACTGTCAGCATACTCAGAGACGGCGGACAGTCAATAATCATGTAATCATATTTCTCTTTGACATAGTCCATCTCATCCCGGAGAATAAATTCCTTGCGGTCCACACCGATCATCTCAATCTCTGCTGCCGCCAGATTGACATTGGCCGGGATGATGTCCATGGTCTCAAATATATTCTTGATAATGCAGTCGCTGATGGAGCATTCTCCGAGAATCAGCTCGTACGCTGTATTCTCCGTCTCATATTTATCAATGCCGTAGCCGCTGGTGGTGTTGCCCTGGGGATCCAGGTCGATCAGCAGGACCTTTTTCTCCTTCATCGTCAGACAGGCAGCCAGATTGATAGCCGTGGTAGTCTTGCCCACTCCGCCCTTCTGATTGGCGATCGCAATAATTCTTCCCATAAAGTCTCTTTTTCTTTCCGGACCGCCAACTGCGGTCCCTCATAGCTGTATCACTTGTTCCGGAGAACAGTTTAGCATCGTTTGTGAAAAAAAGCTATAGAAAAATACGATGGCTTCCTTCTGATTTTCCGCGTCTGTTTTCCGGTTTCTTACTGTTTTCCCTGCTCCTTCAGCTTTTCCTGCTCCCTGTGCTGCTTCTCCAGCTTTTCCTGTCTTTCCTGCTCTCTGCGCTGCTTCTCCAGCTTCTCCTTTTCCTCTCTCCATGCCAGCCAGTTGCGTCCGATCTGGTATGCCTGGGAACCTGTGAATACAACGAGTAATATCAGAAGTAAATTCTGATTCATCACGCCCTGTATCCACGCTGCCATAAAGATTACCAGCCCTATCACTGTAACCCATATATTTCTGATCAGCTGCCTGCGGGTGCTCAGGTTTCCATAAAAAAGCTGAAATCCCTTGTCTGTCAGCATCTTTTGTTTCTTTTTCTTTTTACCCATGGCGTCTCCTTTTTCACATCGGCCTTCTGTTCTTCTTCAACGGAACAGCGGACCGACTTTTTCAGTAACCATTCATATTTTCATACTTTTACAGTGTAACTCTTTTCGACACTGTACGCCAGAGTTTTTACCTTATTTTAATATAAAAAAATAATAACTCTTCCCCATAAGGGCCGATGTCCCACATTAAAAGCTCTTCCTTTTAACGCCTGTTCCGCCATGGCAGATATTCCATGACAATCACTGCCAGAGCCAGCGCGGCATAAGCCGGAATATACCAGGCTCCCAGACGTTCCTGCAGTAGCTGCAGCGGCGACCCCTGGGAACCCTCCATCAGGAAAAAATAATTTGTCCCCAGCCACCGATCAATCAGATAAATCGGCGGTACCACCATCATAAGGAACACCACTGGCTTCCATGCAGCTCTCATACGTGGCTTTACCGCCCCATCCAGCAGCTGCCAGACTCCAAAGAGAATCAGACCCGTATGAATGGAAAATCCTGTCAGATTCATATAGTTCCACTGGGGATACATATTCCAGTCCGGAAAAAGCAGTGCCAGCGCCGCACCTGCTATTCCCAGGCTGTAAATCGTCTGCCCCGCCCAATCCCACCGGGTATAGGCAAAAATAAGACAAACGACCGGCATCAGCGTACACAGGTGCAGCGGTATCTGGTAAATGGTCTGATGCCCTGTGATCAGCAGCACCACATGTTCTGCCGCCAGAATACCACACATGGTCCATGCCAGAGCTTTGCTGAGTCCGCGCCGTCTGTTTTTACTTTTTTTCATATAAAATACTGACAGCAGTACGATACACAGGACAATCCCTGCCAGCCAGAGCAGATGTACCGGACCAAAATGTGAAAAGCCCGTCCCCTCGGGCAGATCTGTTTCATACGTAAAAAAATACATGGTACTTTCCCCTCCCGGCTTTCTCCTGCGAATTTTACCATATTTCCCGGAGTATTTCCAGGTAAAGTCCGGTCTTTATCCCATTGTTTTACTTTTTTACGGCTGCTTTCTCTCCCCGGATAAAATCTCGTATTGTCTGCATGGACATGTCCACCGATGCAATCTCATCCGCGCAGCACTTCAGCTCCTCCCACATCATTTTTTCGTGCTCCACCTGGTGCTTATATTTCATCTGATGCTCCAGCGCTGCCCAGAAATCGATGGCGATGGTTCTGATCTGAATTTCAGCCTGTATTCCCTTACCTTCACCCTCCTTCATACGCAGTATCAGGTGCAGACTCCGGTACCCGTTGGGTTTGGGCCAGGCAATATAGTCCTTTTTCTCAGTCACTTCGTATTCATCTCTGCCGCACAGCCATTCCGCCACCTCATAAACGTCGTCCACAAAGGAACAGATGATACGGATGCCCACGGCGTCGTGCATCTGCTCCAACGCTGTCTGGCTGTCCTCCGAAAAGCCCTGTTTTCTCAGCTTCGTCCTCATACTGTCAGGGGATTTAATTCTTGATTTGCAGTAAATAATGGGCTGAACCCCCTCCAGCTCCTCCTGCCTCGGATAATTTTCAATCAGCTCCAGCAGATTTTTCTCTATCTGTTTCAGAATAACGTATTTGTCTCCATAATAGTCCTCAATGGTCAATTTATGTTTCCTCCTGAAATTTTCCGGCTTTCCTGTCTTTTCTCATTTGAAAAATCTGAATTTGAAACAGCTGTTTTTGCCTTTTTTATGATGTTGATGCCGGCAGTATCACCGTAATCACAAGTGATTTCTCATCCTCCGTGGATGCCCATATTTTTCCTCTGTGCATTCTTACCGTGGATGCAGCGATGGAAAGTCCCAGCCCGTAACCGCCGGTCTTTGAATTTCTGGATCGGTCTGTCCTGTAAAAACGGTCAAAAAGCCGGGGCAGGCTTTCTCTTTTGATTTCCGCCGATGTATTATATACGGTCAGACGCGCTGTCCGATGCTGCTCCTTCAGCTTCACAGAAATTTTTCCACCCTCCTGAGAATATTTCACCGCATTATCCAGCAAGATACCTGTTAGACGGCGAAGCGCTTTCTCATCCCCTCGCACCTGAATGGATGGAGCAATTTCGCTGTCCAATGTTTTGTTCTGCGTTGCAGCCAGCGTTTGAAAGGAATTTACCTCTTCCTCAACGATTTCTGACAGAGATACTCTATCCGTGAAGCATGCTGTTTCTGTTTCTTCCATGCGTGACAGAGTAATCAGGTCGCTGGTCAGCTCTGTCAGACGTTTTGTCTGCCTGTGAATATCCTCAGCCCATTTGTTTTCCCCATAATCTATCTCCAGTACTTCTGTGTCCGCGTCAATGATTGCCAGAGGTGTTTTCAGTTCATGACCTGCATCCGTGATAAATCGTTTCTGCTTTTCATAGCTTTCTGAAAAAGGTGTCACAATTCTTCCTGACACAAGTGTCAATACTATAAAAACAACCAGCAGTCCTACCGCCGATGCTCCCAGACTTGCCATTGCAAAGGCACGCGCCGTACCCAGACTCCGGCTGCAATCCAAAAATACCACATAGGTTCCTGTCCCTGTCTCATGAATGATGTACCTGTAATCATTCACAAATCCACTGTTTCTATCCCTTTCCAAAACTGTCTGCGCATATGCGGACGCCAAAGATTCATCCACCGCGGCAATCTGCTCTATATTGGTTGACAGGATATCGCCATCCTGATCCAGCACAATAAAAAAGTAACGTGATTCATAGGGAAGCTCCGGTGAAGAAAGAAAGTCTCTCTCACTCCATTCCTCGAAGGATTCCGGAAATCTCCCTTCATTGACTGCCAGAATCTCCAATGTGACATCCGCGTCGGTTATTATTTTATGATAATTCACCAGATTGGCCGCTCCCACAATTACAGCCAGTACCACGAAAAGGGAGAGCATTGTCGCTGTGATCAGCTTGAGCTGCAGTTTTTTGATCATTTTCTCATATCCCCGTTATCCTCTGAATACTGTTCATGCCATCTTTCCTGCCTTTATCCATTGATGCCGCCTCACAGAATTCTCAAATCATTTAAAATCCGATCATCCTTCGTTACTGCAGGTCAAGCCATTTCATCACATTTTCTTATCCTATAGATATCTCTTTCCGTTTCTTCAATCTTAATATCTGAATGCAGTATTTGCAGTTTTTTCTGCAGATAGGAAATATATATTTCCACAATTTCCGACTCTGCTTCCTTCCCCTCTCCCCATATTTTCTCTTTAAAACGTTCTTTTGAAATTTTCCGCCCCGGATTGCTCATCATCATTTCCAGCATAAGAAATTCCTTATTAGTCAATCTCAAAGCCCCTGCTTGTGTCGACAGTTCAAAACTTTCCCGATCTAAGGCTGTATTTCCACAGCTTAATTTCGGATGATTCTGAAAAACCTGTGCACGGGTCATTGCCCTGATCCGTGCCATCAGCTCCTTTGAATGGAAGGGCTTCGTCAGATAGTCATTGGCTCCTGCTTCCAGACCTGTTACCTTGTCATCAATCTCAGATTTTGCGGTCAGCATCAGTACCGGCGTCAGATCTCCCTTCTCCCGAATGGCTTTCAGCACAGTGATGCCGTCCGCTTTCGGCATCATAATATCCAGAACAGCAGCATCATAGCTGTCTCTTTCCATGGCCTCCATGGCCGCCTGTCCGTCGTTTACCGTCTCCACCTGGTATCCGTTTCTCCTCAGAATCATTGCTAAAGCTTCTGACAATGATTCCTCATCCTCCGCCAATAACAGCCTCATGTTCCTCTCCCTGTTGTACTATAATTATCTTCTTCGCAGCGGATATCCGCGCGATTATTTTCACACGCTTTCAACTCTCTGTATATCCGCTCACCTGTCTTTTATCCAGTTCAGCAGCTTCTCATGCTTTCTTTGTCCAGTGTATCGGTTTTTCGTGAAAATAATTTGTCCATTCGCTGTATTTTTGGAAAACTTTCATATCTGGCTTTCACTTGAAATCAAAAGTCAATATTTTTCCGGTCAATAATGAAGAAAACAAAGAACACTTCAAACAACTGTTGAAAATTAAAAACACACTGTCATCCCACAACCTGGGCTGCTCTATACCCATACAGAAGTTCTGATTAAGGCAATCATGAATGTGGACGGTTATTAAAAAACAGGAGCAATCATGGCCATCAACGCCCCAACTGCTCCTGTTATATTCTCTTTTGTCTGATGTTATGATCTAAGGAATTGTTAAAGAATTAATCTTTACATCTGACTTGTCTGAATCTTTCTATATCGCGTTGTTGTCAGTCAGTGCAGCACGCATCTGCAACATCTTCGTCTATCACCATATAGTGCTCCACCTTCTCCATGATCCACCGCAGATTGTCCAGATCCCGCAGCGCGTCCCCGGTTTCCAGCGAATGATTTCCGCCCTCCACCAGATAATAGGGATACTCCGTTTTTCCGCATTCCCGCAGGAAAATCTCATGGTTCAGCCACGGGTCCGCCGTTCCATGGAAGAGAATGCCCTCATCCTTCATCACCTGAAATGACTGCTGCACCGGTGTGAAAAAGATATTTCGGGTTTGGATGCCGCGCTTTGCTCCGTAAGCCGCCGCAACCGCGGTACCGATGCTTTTGGAAATAAAAAGAATGGAAGCATACTCATCAAAATTCACATTCTTCAATAGCTCTTCGCACTGGGCGACCGCGCTTTCAAACGCCGCGTACATCTTTACGCTGTCCCCTTTAATATTCTTATCAAATCCTCCATATGGCACGTCTTTGATCTCATAGCCATGCTGTATGGCGAGCTTTTTACTGAAATACAGCAGCGGCTTGTCCGTGTGATAGCCGATTCCCGGAAATACGACCGCGATTTTTCTGCTCATTGATGAGTGGGAAACCGGTTCATGAATACAGGATTCTGTCGCATGCGAAGCGCGGAAAGGTGCTGTCTGATCGTTTTTTTTGCATACCATTTTTGACTCGTAATCCATCAAAATATTCCTCGCATTAGATTTCTTTCATATAACAAATTTCTGTTGTGCCTAACAATGATTTCACTCTGTCTGTGGCAACAAAGCCTTTCGCTTCATAGAACCTTCTTGCTCTTTCATTTTCTGTAAAAACCCAGAGTATAACCGTATGAAACCCTGCTTTTAAAATATCCGCTATCAATGTATCCATCATTTTACTGCCGAATCCTTTTCGCCAGTTATCCGGCAGACTATGTATACAGATGATCTCAGCACATTGTGACAGATCATCATCCCTTGCTTTATCCCACCATGCCATACAGTGCGGTTTTCCATCCAACTCCCCAATATAACCATTCCATTTATTCTCATTCAATATTCTGGAATACATTGCAGTCACCCTGTCCAGATTGGTCATGCTTTCTAAATCATCATCTCCAATCAAATTTTTAAATGCGGATTTCCAACTGGTTGTCTGTATATATGCGAGGATGGCTGCGTCGTCCTTCCTTACTTTTCTGATACAAAATTGCATGCTTTTCTCCTATATTTTGCATTGTACAGTTCACTGGCAAATTGGATTATGTCTGTTTCAATTTACAATTCTTTTCCCATACAAAAAGATTCTTGCATATCTACATACGCACCGTAATTCGGAATTTGCTTAAATCCAAGCTTTGAATATACATGACAGGATTCCTCTAAAAGTTCTCCTGTTTCTAAAATCATTTTCTTATATCCCAGTTCTTTAGCCCACTCTATTAGCTTTGTAACCAATTCCGTTCCTATGCCCTTTCCTTGTTCAGCTGGTATAACAAATACTCTTTTCAGCTCCACTGTATTTTCATCATAGAGGCGTATTGAACCACCACCAATCGGATTGTTGTCTCGATAAACAATTATCGCTTCGTTTATTTTATCAAGCAGGTTATATTGAATATACTTATCTCGTTTAATTATTTTTCCAACTCGC
>JAJQID010000281.1 GCA_021199405.1 Lachnospiraceae bacterium | reverse complement strand
AATCTCCGCCACTGTAGGAGAAAATTTCATTGAGGATCCGGGCCTGCACAGAACCCTGGTGGGCGACGGTCTTGCCACATCCCTGTCCGCTCTGTTCGGCGGCCCCGCCAATACCACCTACGGGGAGAATACCGGCGTCCTGGAGCTGAGCAGGGTTTATGACCCCCGTGTCATTCGTCTGGCCGCCATTTTTGCGGTAGTGCTTGGCTTTATTCCGAAGGTAGCGGAGATCATCGGCTCCATGCCCTCCGCCATCATCGGCGGCGTCAGCTTCATGCTTTACGGCATGATTTCCGCCATCGGCGTGCGCAACGTTGTGGAAAATAACGTGGACTTCACCAAATCCCGCAACCTGATCATCGCCGCGGTGATTCTGGTCAGCGGCCTTGGGTTTTCCGATGGCCTGACCTTCACCGTGTTTGGCACCTCCATCACCCTGACGGCTCTTTCTCTGGCGGCAATTCTGGGAATTGCATTAAATATTATCCTGCCGGGCAATGACTATGTCTTTGGGGAGAACCCGGAGGGCGACCAGCACCGTGGGGTGAATATGAAGCCGTAAAGGGTTTGCGGTCAGTTTGCAATCTGAAAAAACAGGTATTTCTCAAGAGAGAGCCGGATGTCGATTTTTGGGTGGGCACCGGCTCTTTTTTTATATGGGACAAATATTCGTATATAAAACTATATTTGGGACGATATGTCGTCTGCATCAGGTGTGGAATTATGGTATATTCATATCGGGTCAGTGCTGTGGAGCGTGAGAGTTTGCACTTGACAGAACCCTATTAAATAGGATAACATATAAATGAAAAGAGAAGATATAAATGACTCGTACATTTATACAGACGATGGAATTTTCGAAAAATTGGGATAGATTAGGTTTTAGAGACGTAGATTTAAGGCGACTTGAGCTACAACTGTTGACTAGCCCGGATCAATTTCCGGTTGTGAAAGGAACCGGCGGATTACGAAAAATGAGGTTTTCATATGAGCATATGGGAAAAAGTGGTGGAGTCAGAGTCTGTTATGTGGATTTTGTAGTAGAAGAGGTTATTTATCTCATTACTGTATATCCTAAAAATGAAAAGGATAATCTGTCGCAGGCGGAGAGAAATGAAATCAGGAAGGTAATTGAAGCCATCAGGAGGAGTTTATAGGAGGCAGTGACATGAGTGGAGCGTATGAGAGCATTATGGCAGGTCTGAATGAAGCATTGGAAGATGTCAGAAAGAAAGAAAAAAAGTTACCGAGAAGAATGGTTGCGGCTGTTCCTGTCAAGGAGTACAAGGCTGAGGAGGTGAAAAAAATCCGTAATTCAACAGGTATGTCTCAAAAAACTTTTGCAAGATATCTGGGGGTTTCGGATAAGACGGTAGAAGCATGGGAAGCGGGAATAAATCATCCGTCGGGCGCTGCAAGCAGACTCCTTAATATGATGGAGATGGATGAAAACCTGACGGAGGAATTTCCATTTGTAACGACAGTTCCTAAATGAGGTGTGCCAGACAAGTTGTCCGGTCTTATTTTTATTTTCTCAGGCAGTGTATGATAGACATTTGCCTTTATTTAAGGCAGAAGTGGATTTATCACATACGGGATGAAGTTAGAGCTATGGCGTAGTAGAAAACAATGCCATGAAATGATAAAAAACTTCATATAGTGACGAAAAATCCATTTGTGTTGTTGGAGGCTCCAATGAGCATTCAATCCATTGATCAATCTGAAATCAGTTCTATAAAGGCACAGCCCGTTTGATTGCATTGTTTTGTGATCAAACGGGCTTTTTGCGTGCAAAAATATTTATGGGGGATGATTTCCTTCACCTTCCGGCGTCGGTTTCTATGATAGAATATTTGACATGTGCAGGCGGAAAAGCGGGACGGCATCTATTGGGAGGAAACTGAGCTGAAGCTTTTACAGGATTTGGTCTTTCGCAGATCGTCGCTTCGCCGCGTCTGCGCAGGGTCTGAGGTCATAATGAAGGAGCAGCCCGCCCGGAGAGGACGGGATGGCGAAGCATACCCTGAGGGGAGAAGCTTAATGGGAGGGGGAGAGAATGTCATGTGGTATGTCGTGCAGGTACGCACAGGTATGGAAGAGAATATCCGGCTGCAGTGCGGCAAAAGACTGACCGGAGACGGCCTGCTCAACTGCTTCATCCCTTATTACGAGGAGAGGAAAAAGCGTCAGGGCAGCTGGAAAACGGAAAAGAAAATCCTCTTCCCAGGATATGTATTTCTGGACACAGAGGATATCTGCGAAGCGGCTGCCGCCCTGCGAAACGTCATCGGTCTGACCAAAGTGCTGGGCTTCAACGGAGAGGAAGCCATACCGCTGACGGAGGCGGAGGTGGAGTTCTTAAGACAGTTCGGCGGCGAGAACCAGATCGTGAAAATGTCCGAGGGTATCATCGAGGGCACCCAGGTGATGATTTACAGCGGCCCTTTAAAGGGGAAGGAAGCCCTGATCAGAAGAATCGACAGGCACAAAAGGAAGGCGTACCTGGAGCTGGAAATGTTTGACAGGGTGCAGAGAGTGGAGGTGGGGCTGGAGATCGTGATGAAGAGGGTATGAGAAGGGACGAAACGGGGGTTCAGTAATTGCTTGCATAAAGATAATTATAAAGGTATAATACAGGCATTAAGGGAGGAGAAATCTCATGGGAATCTATTTGAACCCCGGCAACAGAGGATTTCAGACAATATTAAATGGAATTTATGTTGATAAAACCGGATTGATTGATTATGTGAATGGGACAATCAATACCCCGCAGAAGCTGATCTGTTTTAGTCGCCCTCGCCGATTTGGCAAGTCCTTCGCTGCGAAGATGCTGTGTGCCTATTATGATAAAAGCTGTGACTCGCGTTCCCTTTTTGATGGGTTGGAGATATCGAAGAAGGATTCATTTCCTAAGTATCTTAACCAATATGACGTGATTTATCTGGATATTACCAGATTTATTTCTATCTCAACTTCAGTAAAGACGATTGTGGCTGACATTCAGACGAAGGTGATCGAAGAGCTTAGAGAAGCTTATCCTCTGTATATCAATGAAAGTGAGAAAGTATTGGCAGATGCACTTTTTGCTGTCAGCCAGAAAACGGATCATCAATTTATTATAATCATTGATGAATGGGATGCCCTTTTCCGAGAAGCGAAAGATGATAAGGCGATTCAAAAAGAATACGTACAGCTTTTGAGAGGACTGTTTAAAGGCGGAACAGCTACTGATGAAACGATAGCGGCTGCTTACATGACAGGAATTCTTCCAATAAAAAAATATGGCACAGAATCCGC
>JAJQID010000144.1 GCA_021199405.1 Lachnospiraceae bacterium | reverse complement strand
AAAAAGAATTAGAGTTTATACTATGTATACACTGGGTCTATATTCTCATAAAGTTATAAATGTCACTTGGGGCTTGAGCCTGGAGAAAATAGAGAGGGGAGTGGCGGCCTTGGGGGAGGCGTTTAAAATTTAGCCTGCGTCTCTTCCTCCTCGTCGAAAAAGGGCTCCACCTTCTCAGCGGTTTCCTGAGTGGAATACCATGCTTTCTCGATGGAATCGGCGGCCTTCTGAGCGGCCTCCTCCGCAGCGTCAGTGGCAGCGTCCTTTGCGTTTTTGACAAACTCTATGGTCTTGTCACAGGCATCCCCTGCGACCTCGGCGGTTTTCTTTTTGACATCATCGGCCACTTCCTTCGCTTTTTCCACCAGGTTGGTGGAATCTATGGTGACATAGGATTTTTCGCTGTCAACTTCAGGACTGTCAGCATTTTCATTGGTAAATTTGGCGCCGTTATTGACCTTGACGGTGACGTAGCCCTTATCTTTTAAGTAAAGATAAATACCGCCGACAACAGCGCCGACGGCTGTCAGCTTCAGTAAAAAGTGCCCATTTTTCTTCATATGCTTTGTCCTTTCCTTAAAATATTCTGTTTCCTGTTATCGGTGCCGATGCGCCTGCTCACGTTTTACGGTGAGGCCGGAGCGGATCGGCACGTTAGTTACAGTGTACCCCTTTTTTGAGAAAAAACAAGCCGTTGGTGATGAAAATTATCTTAAAATTTCTGGCTTTTTTCCATAAAAAAATCATACATATAATGAACGGCAAATGTTCTTGCAGTTCACTGTGGTTTATTTCTGAGGGCGGTAGATCGGATCAGCGGGATAGCCGCCCTTCATATTCTGCATACCGCGCTGGATGGCGTCACGGGAATTTTTCCAGTCCGCGTCCCGGTTGCGGTAATCGTATTTCTCGATAAACCAGGACACATCCTCATAGATGCGCTCCATGTTGTCGGTCATCAGTGTTTCCATTTCCTTATAAAAGCGGTCTCTCTCGTCGGGCTTTAAATATTTGTCCGCAGCCTCGCACAGGTCGCCGAAATGGGTCAGGCAGAAGCCCTTACTGTTTAAAATTTTGTCATGGAATACGGAATCCTCCCGGTACAGGTAAAAGAAGGTATCCATGTAGCGATCGTAAGTATCCTTAAAACGGTTGCAGATGTAGCAGGACTCATTTTCCTTATGAATCCAGTCCACCAGAGGGTTTTCTCCCTCGGCGGCGGGCTTTTTGAACAGCTTGAAGGAGCCTTTCGATGGGGAAACCTGCTGAAAGGCTTTTTTCATCTCATCGATCTTTTTGCGGTAGTGGGTTTTCAGAATCCAGGCGTTTCCCAGAGAATTGCCGTAGTCGTACATTTTCTGGAAATGCTTGCGGCAGAAGCCTGCCTCGTCGGTGTCGGCGCGCACGTCGCTCTCCATGTAGGAGGAGCTGTTGCCCAGCACGAAATCGATGGTGTCCTGCTCCAGCTTCCGCTCGATGAAGCAGATGGGGCATTCGTCGTGGGCGTCCACGGCCTCGTTTAAGGGGATGGTGTATAATTTTTCTTTCATGGGGTTTGTCTCCGTTTCCGGAGAGAGCCTTTGATAAAAGAACGGCTCAAAACTGTCGTTAATCTTCGCCTTATCTTTTATCAAAGGCTTTCTCCTGCGTTAAAGAAATCTTTATTGCTTACATCATAACACATCTGGAAAGATTAAAAAACAGTAAATTGGCGTAAAAGCGTTGAATTTGGAAAAGAAAAAAATTATACTGTTAAGCAAATGAAATGGCAAGAAGGTTTTACATGAGCGGTTATGTAACATTTGAAAATGTGGGCAAAATTTATAAGACCGGCGATGTGGAGGTGACAGCGCTGCATGATGTGAATTTCACCATTGAGAAAGGCGAAATCTGTATCATCGTGGGGGCTTCCGGCGCGGGTAAGACCACGCTTCTGAATATTCTCGGGGGGATGGATTCTCTGACCAGCGGTTCGGTACGTCTGGACGGCAGGGAAATTTCATCCTTAAATAAAAAGGAGCTGGCGGGCTACCGGCGGGAGGATATCGGCTTTGTATTTCAGTTTTATAATCTGATTCCCAATTTAACCGCTCTGGAGAATGTGGAGATTGCCTCTCAGCTGGTCAGAAACTCCATGGACAGTGAGGAAATTTTAAACAGTGTGGGGCTGGGGCACCGGCTGGCCAATTTCCCGGCTCAGCTTTCCGGCGGTGAACAGCAGAGGGTGGCGATTGCCCGGGCTCTTGCCAAGAATCCCAAGCTTTTGCTCTGCGACGAGCCAACGGGTGCGCTGGATTATGTGACCGGCAAGGCGATTCTGAAGCTTCTGCAGGATTACAGCAGGGAGAAGATGATGACGGTGGTTATCATCACCCACAATGGTGCGCTTGCGGCGATGGCGGATCGGGTGATTCAGGTGAAGAGCGGTACGGTATCCAGGATGTATTTGAATGAAAATCCTACGCCTGTGGAAGAGATTGAGTGGTAGAGATATGAACAGCATGATGAGAAAGCTGCTGGGCCGTTCAATCAAAAAGAGCATGGGGCGGTTCCTGGCAATCATGATTATTACCATGCTGGGCGCCGCCTTTTTTGGCGGGCTGATGGCCACGGAGCCGGCTTTTATCAAGACTGCCCAGTATTTTACAGATGAATATCATTTATACGATTTTCGCATTTTGTCCACCTACGGTATTGACGATGAGGATATCGCGAAGGTGGCAGAGCTTCCTGAAACCCAGGCGGCGGTGGGAAGTGTCTATTACGACGCCATCGTGGAGACCTCCCAGGGGGAGCTGATTGTCCGGGTTCACAGCATCACGGAGGGCGTCAATGATCTGATGCTGGAAGAGGGCAGGATGCCGGAGAGCGAGGATGAGTGCGTCATTGATTCTCTTTATTTTACGGGAGTGGAGATCGGTGATGTGATTACCTTCTCCGATGGAAACGAGGAGGATACGCTGGCTGCGCTCTCTGAGAGCTATACTGTGGTAGGAAAGGTTTTTTCTCCTCTATATATGAATACAGAGCGGGGAACCACCAGCATCGGAAACGGAAAGCTGGCCTCTTTCATGTATGTGCTGCCTGAAAGTCTGGATTTTGAATATTACACAGAGATGTACATAGCCCTGGAAGGGGACTGGGAAATTTATTCCGATGAATACAATGCTTATGTGGACAGTCTGGAGGAAATCTTTGAGGAGACGGCCAATGTGACGGTTTATGCCCGCTACAGCGATATTGTGTCTGAGGCGGAGCAGGAGCTTCTGGATGGCGAGCAGGATTACGCGGAGGGCGAACAGGAGCTTTTGGACGGTGAACAGGAGCTTGAGGACGGCGAGAAGGAGCTTGAGGAGCAGAAGGCGGAGGGCGAACAGGAGCTGGCAAAGGCTGCGGCGGAAATTGAGGACGGCCGGGAGCAGATTTTGTCCGCCAGACAGGAGCTTCTGGACGCGGAGGAGGCGCTGGCGGATGCCAAAGCGCAGTATGAGGAGGGTCTTGCAGAGTACGAGGAGGGTCTTGCGGAATATGAGGATGGCCTGGCGCAGGCTCTGGCAGGCTATGACGAGCTGATTTTGGGGGAGAGCGAGCTTTCCTCCGGCTGGTCTCAGCTTCAGTCTGCGGCCGCGCAGCTGAATGAGGCCTGGGCGCAGCTGGAGGAGGGAAAGGCCCAGTTGGAGATGTCGGAGGAGATTTACAATTTGTGCGTCAGCGTTCGATCTTGGCTGGATGAAAATGAGGACATTCTGAATGTCCTGGAATATCTGGAGAGCAGTGAAGATGGAACAGTGGATCTGGATACGCTGCTGGATATGATTTCTGATGAGGAATTGCGGGAGGCTCTGTGGGAAGCCTTTGGAAATATACAGGAGCAGATCGAGGAGAGTGATTCACTGGATGAACTGACAGGCTTATTAGAGGAGAGCGAAGTACTTGATAATGCGGCAGGTCAGATCACCGTCTCTGTAGATGAAATCCGTGCCTGGCTGGAGGAGAATTTGGGGGATGAGATTGAAGATTACCTGAGTGGTATTCCGGCTCTTGATACGGATGCGGATCTGGATGCGGCTTTGTCAGAGCTTTTGTCATTGCTGGGACTGGAAGAGGGCGAGGTGGATACGGACACTCTTCTGGCAGCCATTGAACTGATTGGAACGGAGGGACTGTTAAACACCATCGACTCCGTTATTGAACAGTACGAGAGCGGTCTTGCGGCATACGAGAGCGGCCTTGCCTCTTATTATGAGGGAAAGGCGGCGTATGAGCAGGGTCTGTCGGAGTATTATGACGGGGAGAATCAGCTGGCCAGCGGCTGGGCGGAGTATTATGACGGAGTTCTGCTTCTGGAGGACGCGAAGGCGCAGCTGGAGGACGCCTGGCTTAAGCTGGAGGACGCCAGAATACAGATTGAGGACGGGGAACAGGAGATTCTGGACGGCTGGGCGCAGCTGCGGGACGCGATACAGGAGCTGCTGGACGGCGAGACTGCCTATGAGGACGGGGTGGAGGAGTTCAATGCCCTGATTGCGGAGGCGGAGCTAAAGCTGTCGGACGCAAGGGCGGAACTGGATGACGGCTGGGCAGAGCTTGCAGACGCAAGGGCGGAGTTGGACGATGGCTGGGCACAGCTTGCTGATCTGGAGGAGCCTGAGATTTATATTCTGGGCAGAGATACCCTGGTGGGCTATGTGTGCTTTGAAGCTGACGCCGGTATTGTGGAGGCTATCGCGCAGGTCTTCCCGGTGTTCTTTTTCCTGATTGCGGCGCTGGTCTGCTCTACTACCATGACCCGTATGGTGGATGAGGAGAGAGGGCAGATTGCTTCTCTCAGGGCCATGGGCTACGGCACAGGCGCTGTGATGTCCAAATATCTGATTTACGCGGCTCTTTCTGCGGGTACGGGCGCGGTCATCGGTTATTTCGGAGGTTGTGTGCTTTTTCCACTGGTCATCTGGAATGCTTACAGCACCATGTATGGCTTCGGCAGTCTGATTCTGGCGTTCAGCGCCAGGATATTTCTGATTACCTTTGCGGCATCCATGCTCTGTTCTGTGGGCAGCGCTTATCTGGCTCTGCGGTCAGAGGTTGGTCAGGCACCGGCTCAGGGACTGCGGCCCAAGGCCCCCACGGCGGGCAAGAGAATCTTTATGGAATATGTTCCCATAATCTGGAAGCGCTTCAGCTTTATGGGCAAGGTGACCATGCGGAATATTTTCCGGTATAAAAAGAGAATGTTCATGATGATTCTGGGAATTTCCGGCTGTACGGCTCTGGTGATCACCGGCTTTGGCATCCGGGATTCCGTGGTGGATATCTGCGACTATCAGTATGAAGAGATTCAGCAGATGGATATGGTGGTCACCTTTCAGGATGAGGTCAGTGACGAGCTGAAGGAGGCGCTGGAGGGAGAACTTTCCGCGGAGGCGGCGGATTATACTGTGTTTCGTCAGCAGAGTGTGGAGAGCGGGGCTCTGGACGGCACCACAAAGAGCGTGTATCTGATCGCGTCGGATGAGAGTGTCACGGAGCTGGTCAGCCTGCATGCGTCCGATCAGGAGCTGGCTTATCCGGGCTATGGCGAGGTGCTGATCAGCGATAAGCTGGCGGAAGAGTGCGGTGTTGAGGAGGGGGATGAGATTACCTTTTCTTATGGCGACGGCGATGAGACGACGCTGACGGTGTCCGGGATTTTTGACAATTACGTCTATCATTACGCCTATATCACCCCCGAGACGTACGAGGAATATTTTGACGGGGAGTGGGTCGCCAATACGGTCTATTTGTCGGTCAGCGAGGGGGTGGATGCCCATGAGCTGTCCACGGAGATTTCCGATTATGAGGGCGTCAGTCAGATTGAGATTATGTCAGACACCGCCGAGAGGGTGGACAGTATGATGGAATGTATGGACGCCATCGTGCTGCTGATCATTGTCTGTGCCGGGGCGCTGGCCTTTGTAGTCTTATTTAACTTAAGCAATATCAATATTCAGGAGCGTGTGCGGGAGATCGCCACCATCCAGGTGCTGGGCTTTTCTTCCAAGGAGGTCAGGCAGTATGTTTTCCGGGAAAATCTGGTTCTGTCAGCCATGGGAATTGTCTGCGGCATGCCCATAGGGGTGTGGCTGACCAGTTTTGTACTGTCCCAGATCACTATTGACATGATTTCGTTTAAAATGAAAATATTGCCGGTGAGCTTTCTGTACGGGGCGGTGCTTGTGTTTGGATTTACGGTCTTTGTGGACTATGTGATGCGCGGCAAGCTGCGCCGGATCAACATGGCGGAGGCGCTGAAGTCCATCGAGTGATGCAGATATTTACAAAAATAACATTCACGATACAAAAACCACGAATCCGGTTATACAGAAAATTAAAAAAAATTTCCAGCTGTGCGGTTGCTAATTCAACAGCTGGAAAAATTTGAGGGGAAAGAATGAGTATACACGACAGTTTAAATGACATGCAGTATCAGGGAGTGACCGCCACCGAGGGGCCGGTGCTGTTATTGGCCGGCGCCGGCAGCGGCAAGACCCGGGTGATCACCCACCGGATCGCTTACCTGATTGAGGAGGAGGGGGTCAGTCCCTGGCATATTCTGGCTATCACCTTTACAAACAAGGCCGCCGGGGAGATGCGGGAGAGGGTGGACTCTCTGGTGGGCTTCGGCTCCGAGCAGATCTGGGTGGCTACCTTTCACGCCACCTGTATCCGTATTCTGCGGCGGTACGCGGACCGGATCGGTTATGACAATAACATCACCATCTATGACACGGACGACCAGAAGGGGGTGATGAAGGACATATTAAAAAGACTGAATATTGACAATAAAATGCTGAAGGAGCGGACGGTGCTTTCCGCCATCTCCTCCGCCAAGGATGAGCTGATTTCTCCCAATGAATTCTGGTTAAACGCGGGTTACGATTTTACACAGAAAAAAATTGCGGAGGCCTATATTGAGTATCAGAAGGTTCTGCAAAAAAATAATGCCATGGACTTTGACGATATTATTGTGAAGTGCGTGGAGCTGTTTAAGACCTGCCCGGACGTGCTGAATCAGTATCAGGAGCGGTTCCGCTATATTATGGTGGACGAGTATCAGGACACCAACACGGCTCAGTTTGAACTCATTCGCCTGCTGGCGGACAAATACCGCAACCTGTGCGTGGTGGGCGACGACGATCAGTCCATCTACAAATTCCGGGGAGCCAATATCCGCAATATTCTGGATTTTGAGTCCGTCTATCCGGAGGCCCGGGTCATCAAGCTGGAGGAAAATTATCGCTCCAAGGGCAATATTCTGGCGGCGGCCAACGCAGTGATCCGCAACAATAAGGGGCGCAAGGCGAAGGCACTGTGGACCAGCCAGACGGAGGGAAAGCCCGTGCATTTCATGAGGCTGGATACAGCGCTGGATGAGGCGGTGTTTGTGGCGGAGGATATTCAGAAAAAGAACCGGGAGGGAACTGCTCAGTATCGGGACTGTGCTGTACTTTATCGTACCAACGCCCAGTCCAGACTTCTGGAGGAGAGGATGATTTTTGCCGGCATTCCCTATACTGTAGTTGGCGGTGTTAATTTCTATGCCCGCAGGGAAATTAAGGATATTCTGGCGTACATGAAGACCATCGACAACGGTAGGGATGATGTGGCGGTGAAAAGAATCATCAACGTGCCCAAGCGGGGCATCGGAGCCACCACCATCGCTAAAGTGCAGGCCTACGCGGACAACCATGACATAAGCTTCTATGACGCTCTGTGTGCGGCGGAGCAGATTTCCGGTGTGGGTCGGGCGGCGGCGAAAATTGAACCCTTTGTCACCCTGATTCAGGGCTTTCGCAGCAAGCTGGAGTATTACGGCCTGGATGGTCTGTACCATGATATTCTGGAGATGACCCACTATACCGATTATCTGGAGGAGACGGAGGACAAGGAGGTGGCCGAGGACCGGATCGCCAATGTGGAGGAGCTGGGCAATAAGGTGGCCGCCTACGTGGAGGAGCACGACATGGCAAATCTGTCCGAGTTCCTGGAGGAGGTGTCTCTGGTGTCGGATATCGACAATGTGGAGGACACTAACCGGGTGCTTTTGATGACTCTTCACAGCGCCAAGGGACTGGAATTTTCTCAGGTTTATCTGACCGGCATGGAAGACGGGCTTTTCCCCAGCTATCTGAGTATTGTGTCGGACAACAGGGAGGATATTGAGGAGGAACGCCGCCTTTGTTATGTGGGAATCACCCGGGCAAAGGAGGAGCTGACCCTGACCTGTGCCGGACAGCGCATGGTGCGGGGAGAGACCCAGTACAACGCGGTCAGCCGCTTTGTGATGGAGATTCCTCAGGAGCTTCTGGACCGGGGACTGCCGAAGACAAGGACAAGAGAGGATGTAATCGCGGACAGACTCAGTCAGGCTATCGCAGGACGTCCGGTCTATGATTATCGACCGAAGGCAGCGCTGAAGCCGAAGGTGACGCCGGAAAATGTGAAGCCCTTTATCGCGAAAAGTATGTCTGAGCTGCAGCAGACCGGGGCTGTGGCAAAGGGGATTGCAGGAACGGACGGCGGACTGGAATATGAGACCGGAGATCGGGTGCGGCATATCAAGTTCGGCGAGGGCAGAGTGGTTTCCATTGCGAAGGAGCCCCGGGATTATAAGGTGACGGTGGATTTTGAAAAATATGGGCAGAAGGTCATGTTTGCGTCTTTTGCGAAGCTGAAGAAGTGCTGAAAAAAATTATAAAACCCTATAGTAAGAATTCACATTTTATGTTATACTAATACAAATTTAACGAAAGGACGTCTTTAAAAGATGAAAATTGAAGAATTGGCCGCCGCCATCAAAAAGGCGGAGAAGAAGGAGAAGAATAAAGGACTGGCTACTGTTCTCTGTGTAATCGGAGCCATCGTTGTGGTTGCCGGAATTGCTGTTGCGGTTTATAAGATTTTTGACAGAAGCAAGCTGGACGATGACGATTTTGATGATGATTTCGATGATTTTGATGACGAGGATGATGATGACGACAGCTCCTACATTGAGCTGGATGTGGTGTACACTGAGGATGACGAAGAGGAAGAGCCGGTGAAGAAGGAAGGACCCTCTGAGGAGAAGCCCGCGGCGGAGGAAAAGGAGGCTGCTTCGGAAGAGGCTGCAGCGAAGGAGTCCGCTGAGGAAGCGAAGAAGCCGGAAGCTGAAAAGACGGAAGAGTGAGCAGATACAAAGGATAAAAAGCAGGAAGGACATAGTGATATGTCCTTTTTGTGGTGTTTATGAGGAAAATATTTTATGAAAAAAGGTGAAATCCATCAGGGCACAGTGGAGCGTGTGGACTTCCCAAATAAGGGGGTTCTGCACGTTGACGGCAGGACATGTATTGTCAAAAACACTCTTCCCGGGCAGACCATCTCTTTCCGTGTCACCAGGCTGCGCAATGGAAGGGCGGAAGGGACCCTGCAGGAGGTCATTGCGCCCGCCCCGGAACAGCTTCCGGCTCCCTGTCCCCATTTTGGCTTGTGCGGAGGCTGTACTTATCTGAATCTGCCATACGCTGAGCAGCTGAAAATCAAGGAGGAGCAGGTAAAGCGTCTGCTGGCGGAGCCGTTGAAGGCACAGGAGAGGGAAATGAGCTGGGAGGGAATTTTTCACGCTGACCATCCTTACGAATACCGCAACAAAATGGAATTCACCTTCGGAGATGAATATAAGGACGGCCCCCTTTCTCTTGGCATGCATAAAAGAGGCAGCTTTTATGACGTGGTCACAGTTTCGGATTGCCGGATTGTGGATCAGGATTACCGGGATATCCTCACCGCCACGCTGTCCTTTTTTCAGGAGAGAAGGGTCAGCTATTACCACAGGCTCCGGCATACAGGGGCGCTGCGTCATCTGCTGGTGAGAAAAGCCCATGCTACGGGAGAGATTCTGGCGGCGCTGGTTACCAGTGGAGAGCTGAGGGCGGATTCTCAGCTTGTGGCCGATTACAGGGACATGCTGCTTTCCCTGCCGCTTTCCGGTTCTATTCAGGGGATTTTGCATATCCGCAATGATTCAGTGGCCGATACGGTGCAAAGCGATGAGACCACTGTCCTTTTTGGGCGGGATTTTATCTATGAGAAGCTGCTGGGCCTTACCTTCAAAATTTCTACATTCTCCTTTTTTCAGACCAATTCTCCGGGAGCGGAGGTGCTCTATTCCACTGCCCGCCGTTACATTCAGGAATCCGGCGGTGGAACCGGAACCGTCTTTGACCTGTACAGCGGAACCGGCACCATCGCTCAGCTGATGGCTCCCGCGGCCCGTCAGGTGATCGGTGTGGAAATCGTGGAGGAGGCGGTGGAGGCGGCGAGGGAAAACGCTGCTCTGAACGGTCTGACAAACTGCACCTTCCTGGCCGGAGATGTGCTGAAGGTTCTGGATACCATCCCTGAAAAGCCGGATCTGATCATTCTGGATCCGCCCCGGGACGGCGTCCACCCGAAGGCTCTCCAGAAAATCCTTGCCTACGGTGTGAAGAATATGATATATATTTCCTGTAAGCCTACCAGCCTGGCCAGAGATATGGAAGCCTTTCTGGCCGCCGGGTACGAGGCGGAGCGGGGGTGCTGTGCGGATCAGTTCCCCTGGACCGGGAATGTGGAAACATGTGTTCTCTTAGTGAAAGCAAGCGAAGCGCAGCTTGAGCTTAGAGACACAGTTTGCAAAGCAGGCATGCGTTCTCTTAGCGAAAGCGTAGCAACCACACAATCAAGTACGTCCCTACTGTAAATTTCATTACCTTCATGAATGTGCTTTGGTACAATAGCAAAAAGTACATAAGAAGCTGTCATGAGACGGTTCCTGAGGTACAAATGCAATACCGGCTGGCCATGTCCTGAATACGGGCAGCTGACACAGGAGGAAAAAATGGGACGTTTAAAAGATTTAAGAAGCAACAGAGGACTGACGCAGGAGAGGCTTGCTGAGGAGATTGGAACCTCTCAGCAGACAATCAGCAGGATCGAGGCCAAGGGAGATCTGATCCCGGTCGATCTTCTGGTGAAGCTTTCCAGATACTATAATGTTTCAGTAGATTATCTGCTGGGACTGAGCGAGGAAAAGTACAATCAGGCCAGCAGGGACAGAATGTCGGAGTATATGGAAAAATACGACGAGGAATTTGCAAAATATGACGCCCTCACACCGGAATATCAGGAAATTGTCAAATCAGTGATCCGCACGATTTCTGATATTCAGGAGAAACAGGCGAAACGAAACAGGGAAATGTAATATGCCCAAAAAAGGATTGAGCGGAGCGGCGCTGAAGTGGATCGCTCTGATATGTATGGCGATTGACCATACCGGCGCCACAGTGGTGCTGCAATATGTATATCGGATGGCTGTGATCGGAGCATATACTCAGTATCACAACGCTCATATAGTGTATGATGTCATGCGCGGAATCGGCCGTTTCTCTTTCCCGGTGTATTGTTTTTTGCTGGTGGAGGGATTTTTCCATACCAGAGACCGGGGAAAATATCTGCTGAATCTGACGCTTTTTGCGCTTATCTCTGAAATTCCCTTTGACCTGGCATTTTCCAATGCCGTTTTTGAGACCACTGATCAAAATGTATTCCTGACGCTGGCAATCGGGCTTCTGGCAATCTGGCTGGCGGATCTGTTGCGGAACAAAGTGAAAGGACGCGCAGGCAGGAATACGTCAGCGGCTGGAAACGCAGGTGTGACAAAGAATGCTTTGCCGCCGGAAAGCCTGCTGGCGGCGGATTTTGTGACGCGAGCAGCGGTTGGCCTGGTGGCAGTGGTGCCGGCAGTGATTCTGGCACAGGTACTGAAAACGGACTATGGCGGCTGGGGTGTCGCTGTTATTTACATATTTTATCTGCTTCATGACTGGAAGACACTGGCGGCTGCGGCGGGTGTAGCGGTCCTGACAGTTATGCAGTCGATTGAAATATATGCGTTTCCCTGCATTCCCTGCATTTATTTTTATAACGGAACCCGGGGCAGACAGCTGAAATATTTCTTTTATGCTTTTTATCCCGTGCATCTGCTGATATTGTACGGCGTATGCCGGGTACTGGGATACTATTAAGGGGGACATATCATGAGCCGTGCGGATCATATTTTTATTAATATGTGCCGGGATATTCTGGAAAACGGAACCGACACGAAGGGGGAAAAGGTTCGTCCTCACTGGGAGGACGGCACACCGGCCTACACGATTAAAAAATTCGGTGTGGTCAACCGCTATGATTTGAGTGAGGAATTTCCCATTCTGACGCTGCGCAGGACGGCGTTAAAATCCTGCACGGACGAGCTGCTGTGGATCTGGCAGCAGAAGTCCAACAATATCCATGACCTGCACTCCCATATCTGGGATGAGTGGGCCGACGAGGACGGTTCCATCGGGAAAGCCTACGGCTATCAGATGGGTGTGAAGCACCAGTATAAGGAAGGCATGATGGATCAGGTGGACCGGGTGATCTATGATCTGAAAAATAATCCCTTCAGCCGCCGGATCATGACCAATATTTATGTTCATCAGGATCTTCACGAGATGAATTTATATCCCTGTGCTTATTCCATGACCTTCAACGTGACCCAGAAGCCGGGGCATGAGAAGCTGACTCTGAACGCTATTTTAAATCAGCGCTCCAACGACGTGCTGACGGCTAACAGCTGGAATGTGGTGCAGTACGCGGTGCTGGTTCACATGCTGGCCCAGGTCTGCGGCATGGAGGCGGGCGAGCTGGTGCATGTGATCGCGGACGCCCATATTTACGACCGCCATGTGCCGCTGATCGAGGAGCTGATTTCCAGAGAGCCCCTGTCGGCACCGAAATTCTGGCTGAATCCGGAGATCCACGATTTTTATCAGTTTACCAGGGATGACGTGAGGCTGGAGGGGTATGAGACCCATCCGCAGATTAAGGATATTCCGGTAGCCATATAGAGTGAGAAGGAAGGAAAGAGCGTTTACGCACTTGCAACCGAGTGAATAACGAAAAATCAGGAGAGGGCGACAGCCTGTGCTCTGCGGAGCAGAGCGATTTTTGAGTCTGGAGAGGAGTGAATATGAACCTGATAGTAGCCGTAGATCAGAACTGGGCCATCGGCAATAAAGGAAAGCTTCTGGTCAGCATCCCCAACGATCAGAAAAATAATTTCCGTGCCCGCACCATGGGCAACGTGATCGTTCTGGGGCGTAAGACCATGGACACCTTCCCTCAGCGCCGCCCCCTGCCAAACCGCACCAACATCATTCTGTCCAGGGATCCGGAGTACAGGGTGAAGGACGCTATCGTGCTTCACTCTCTGGAGGAGTTAAGGGAGGAACTGCAGAATTATCCCACCGAATCTGTCTATGTCACCGGCGGAGACAGCATCTACCGCCAGCTTCTTCCTGACTGTGATACGGCCTATGTGACCATGATCGACCACAGCTACGAGGCGGACGCTTTCTTTCCCAATCTGGATCAGGATCCGGACTGGGTAATGGAGGAAGAGAGCGACGAGATGACCTATTTTGATATTCCATATTTTTTCAGAACCTACAGGCGGGTATGAGAGATTCGAAGTGGCACGCCGTGGAAGGATGAATGAAAAAAACGCTGAAAACAGGGAAAAAGAAGGGTGCGCCAAAAACGCACCCTATTGACTTTTCAGGGGAAAAGGTAGATAATTGTGAAGGACTGAGGTCAGGCGGTTTTTGGGTCGGACTGATGACAAATAAATCCCATACGTAAGGAGAGCCTGCAAAATGGAAAAGAAAAATATTGACTGGTCCAATATTGGATTTGGATACATCCAGAGTGATTACCGTTATGTATCAAATTATAAAAACGGCGCCTGGGACGAGGGAGCGATCACCACTGACGCGAATATTGTTTTAAATGAGTGCGCGGGGGTGCTGCAGTATGCTCAGACGGTTTTTGAGGGCCTGAAGGCCTATACCACGGAGGATGGGCATATTGTTACCTTCCGCCCGGATTTAAACGGAGAGCGACTGGAGAGCAGTGCCAGAAGACTGGAGATTCCCGTATTCCCGAAGGAGCGCTTTGTGGACGCTATCACACA
>JAJQID010000185.1 GCA_021199405.1 Lachnospiraceae bacterium | reverse complement strand
GTCTCCTCCCTGTAAAATATAATTGCCTTCAAAGCATTTTTTTCAAATAAAACAAAAGCCCTGTCCGCCCGTTCTTTTTTTCTCCCGAATTTTCAGGGAATAAAGGAACCACGCTTTTACAGCTTACTACAAAATATGGTGACTGGCAAGACAGGTTTTTGCAAAAACCAGCCGTTCGAACTGTCTGGTGAAAAACTGCCTGCCAGATTTCACAGGCAATTTCCGGACTGCAAATTCTGCAAAGTCACCAACATATTCCTTTACCTTAAAATCAAATTCTGCTATACTGTTTTTGATTAAAATCAGCTCAGCCCGGTGCATCGTTTCATCACAACCGGATTTTTATCGGAATTTTTTTCATAAAACACTGTACCGAACAGGAGCTGAACCCATATTTTCTTTTACGGAGGTATTTCATGACAAGCAAGGAACTGAAAGAACTGTTTGTAAAGACCTACGGTGAGGGCGGTGAAATCGGTACTTATTTTGCGCCCGGCCGGGTCAACCTGATCGGGGAGCACACCGATTACAACGGCGGGCATGTCTTTCCCTGCGCCCTGACCATCGGCACCTACGGCGCCATCCGGGTCAGAGAGGATGATGTGCTGCGCTTCTTTTCCGTCAATTTTCCAAGCGGAGGCGTAGTCACTTCCTCCATCCACTCCCTGGCCCCCGGAAAGGACACCGGCTGGGCCAACTATCCAAAGGGAGTTGTCTGGGCATTTGAGCAGAAAGGGCATCCCATCCCCAGCGGCGCCGACATTCTCGTTTACGGCAATATTCCCGCGGGCAGCGGCCTGTCCTCCTCCGCCTCTCTGGAGGTCCTGACCGGCCTGATGCTCAGCGATTCCTTCGGTATGGGCATTCCCATGGAGGAGCTGGCGCTGATCGGCCAGTTTTCCGAAAATAATTTCAACGGCATGAACTGCGGCATTATGGATCAGTTTGCCTCCGCCATGGGACAGAAGGACTGCGCCATCTTCCTGGATACCAACACTCTGGAATATGAATACGCCCCCATGAAGCTTGACGGCATCCGGGTGGTGGTGACCAACAGCAATGTCAAGCACAGTCTGGTGAGCAGCGAATACAATACCCGCCGCAGCCAGTGCGAGCAGGCCTTACAGGAGCTTCAGGAGGTGGTGGATATCCCGTCTCTCGGCGCCCTGACGACAGAAATGTTTGACTTTCTGGCGCCCTCCATTTCCGACCCCGTCATCCGCAGGCGGGCAAAGCACGCGGTCTATGAAAACCGCCGCACCATCGACGCTGTGGAAGCGCTGAAGGCCGGAGACATTGAGCTTTTCGGCAGGCTGATGAACGCTTCTCATGTTTCTCTGCGGGATGATTTCGAGGTTTCCTGCGAGGAAATGGATATTCTGGCTGAGGAGGCCTGGAAAATTGATGGGTGCCATGGCAGCCGCATCACCGGCGGAGGCTTCGGAGGCTGCACAGTCAGTCTGGTAAGGGAGGACGCCATCGACGCCTTTATTTCTCAGGTGGGCGCGGCCTATACGGAGCGCACGGGATTAAAGGCTGACTTTTACGTAGTGGATATCGGCCAGGGAGCGCACGCGCTCTAACAAACAGGAGTAAAATTATGAGCATCACAGTCACCGATTTCGGCCTCACCTCCAAAGGGCAGGCCGCCAAATTATATACCATCACAAACCAGAACGGCTGCCAGGCTCAGTTCACTGACTACGGCGCCATCTGGGTCAATGTAAAGATTCCCGCAGCAGACGGCTCCCTGGACATGCTGCAGCACTTCGACAGCGCTGCCGGGTATGAGACCGATAAAGACCACCATGGCTCACCCATCGGCCGTGTGGCCAACCGCATCGCGGGTACGGGTCCTGCCTTTCCTTTAAACGGCCGGACCTATCCCCTGCCCGCCACCAACCAGGGCTATGGACAGGATATCAATCTCCACAGCGGCCCCGACTATTATGACAAGCGCCTGTATCAGGCCGAGCCGGATGAAAAAAACAACAGCATTCGCTTTTCTCTTTTCAGTCCCCACATGGATCAGGGCTATCCTGGAAATCTGAAGCTGACCGTCACCTATCACCTCACCGATGACAATATGATCAAAATCAGCTATGACGCGGTCTGCGATGAGGATACGCTTTTTAACATGACCAACCACGCATATTTCAATTTAAACGGACAGGGAACCATCTGGCAGCACCGATTATGGATCGATTCCACCCGCTATACGGAATCCGTGGACTGCGTCCCCACCGGCAGGATTCTGCCCGTGGCAGGCACCGGATTTGACTACACCACGGAACGCCCTGTGGAGCATTTTCTGGACGACAACTGGTGTCAGGAACCCCATCATAGTCTGGAGAAGCCCCGCATCCGCTGCACGGGCGATCAGACCGGCATTATTCTGGAGGTACATACCGACCTGCCCGGGTTCCAGCTTTACACCTCGCCTGACACGGAGGGAGCCTGGGACGGCCCGATGAAAAACGCCATCTGTTTTGAAAGTCAATATTATGTCAATGCGGTCAATATTGATAATCCGGAGTTTGAGAAGCCCATATTGAGGGCGGGGGTGCCGTTCCATTCGGAGACCTGGTATCATTTTATCTTTTAGAATTAAGATGTTTCCGGAGCTGGTATTTTATAAAAGCACGGCTCAAAACTATCGTTAATCTTCGCCTTAGCTTTTATAAAATACCAGCTCCTGCTTACCTCACATATAGTAATGTCTGCACCAGCAGACATACCCATTGAATCAAAGGAGAATTCAATTATGCTTTCTACCTATATTGCTGCTCTTGCCGACTATGGTATCTGCAAAGGCCTTACACCTACCTGTGAGAGAATCTACACTATTAATCTGCTGTTGGATGTGATGCATGAGGACAGCTACGAGGAACCGGATGAGATTCCGGAAATGAGTCTGGAGGAAATTCTGGAGGGTCTGCTGCAGGAAGCCGTCTCCCGACAGCTGATTCCCGACAGCATCACCTACAGGGATCTGTTCGACACAAAACTGATGAACTGTCTGCTGCCCCGGCCCGCTCAGGTGCAGAAGACCTTTTTTGAAAAATACGCCCAGTCCCCTGAGACAGCTACCGACTGGTTCTACCAGTTCAGTCAGGATACCAATTATATCCGCCGGGGCCGGGTTCAGAAGGACCGGAAATGGAAGGTGGACAGCCCCTATGGGAAAATCGATATCACCATCAATCTGTCCAAGCCGGAGAAGGATCCCCTTGCTATCGCCGCAGCCAAAACCGCGAAAAACACCGCCTATCCCAAGTGTCAGCTTTGCGTGGAGAACG
>JAJQID010000074.1 GCA_021199405.1 Lachnospiraceae bacterium | reverse complement strand
CCTCAGTGTTCCCCCCCCGTAAGCTTCTCAGCCCACTCCCCGGTCAGCTCATAAGGGTTATTTAAATCAAATTCCGGCACGTTGACACAGGCGTAAATCTCCCCGTTATTGGGGTTCATGACCAGGATCATGACATTTTCCGCCTCTTTTGCCTCGTAGGCCTGCAGAGCCAGCTGCTCAGCGTAATTCTGGATATTGGCATCAATACTGATCACCAGATCCTGCCCCGCTGTGGGCTCAATCCGCCGCTCCCCCTCCTCCTGCAGCTCAATGCCGGAAGCGTCGGTCATGGTAAGAATTTTGCCGCTCTCGCCGGTCAGGTACTCATCGTACACCGCCTCCAGCCCCAGAATTCCCTGATTGTCGCTGCCGGTAAAGCCCAGCACCTTGCTGGCCAGAGTAGAGTATGGATAATAGCGCTTGTAATCCTCGTCCACCTTGACGCCGGCCAGATCATAGCTGCGGATTCGATCTCCCACTTCCTTGGGCACATTGCTCTTAATCCGCTCCCTGGAGGAATATTTTTCCACCCGGGTACGCACATATTCCTCACTAAGCTCCAGCTCCTCACACAGGACCTCGATCACCCGCTCCGGGTCCTCCACCTGATTGTAAATGACAGAGACTGTACACACCGTCTCATTGTCTGCCAGCACAACGCCGTTGCGGTCCAGAATCCGTCCCCGCAGAGCCTTGATCTCCCGCTCCCTCTCCTGCAGATCTGTGGCAAGCTGAGAATAATACTCTCCCTGCGCCACCATAATATAGATCAGCCGCCCCAGCAGGGCGCACAGAAGAAGGATGCTGACCGCCGCGAAAAACAGGATCTTTTTCTTCTGATAAGTCCTGACAAACATAAATAACCTCACAGAAAGTGTTATATTTAACTTATGTTTCTTTCCATGAGGTTATGCCTTGCCGTTTATTCTTCTGTCGTCTCTCCGGATTCTGTTTCCTCCGTCCCGGCCTCGCCGGTCTCCGTGGTTTCACTTTCCACAATATCCGCCACCGTGGAGCCGATGGTGGTTGTGGTGGCATCATTGTCCGCACCGGTCTCATCCAGCAAATCCGAATTGTCAGCGCTTTCCTGAATATCCTCCTCGGTATCCTCCAGCGCTCTCTTTTCCAGATAGCCCTGGATCACAGCCTCGCTTCTCTCCGCAAGCTCGGCCTCCTCCTCCTCGGTCAGCTCCTCAGTCATAAAAATACCCAGATAAGGCAGGATGTCCGTCATAATATCCTTGCTGAGCCAGCAGGCATACTTTGTGGAATTGCCCTGATCCTCCACATTGGGCCGGTCAATGACCACATACACCAGCACCTGAGGATCATCTGCTGGAGCGTATCCGCAGAAGGAAATCACATAATCGCCGTTTCCTCTGGGAAGGGTCTCACTGGTGCCGGTCTTGCCGCCGATCAGATATCCGGCCACAGCCGCTCTTGTACCGGTACCTTCCGTCACCACGTTATTACAATACTCTACGATCTTTTCACTGGTGGATTCAGAAATGGTCCGCTTCACCAGCTTCGCGGAAATATTTTCCACCACAGTTCCATTGGAGCTGACAATCTGACTGACCACCCGGGGCTCGTACAGATACCCGCCGTTGACCAGAGAGCAGAAGCTGGCCGCCATCTGAATCATGGACACCTGAAATCCCTGTCCAAAGGATGATGTGGCAAGCTCAGAGCTGCCCAGCGTGTCCGCCGTATAAATCAGGCTGGCGGTTCTGGCCTCTCCTGCCAGGTCGATATTGCTCTTTAAGCCAAAACCAAAGCGATTCTGGAATTCAGCAAAGGAATCGCTGCCCATGGCCTGGGAAATATACATCATGGCCACGTTGCAGGACTCCTCAATGGCCTGGGATACCGTCACCGTTCCATGTCCGGAGGTATTGTGACAGCTGATGGTCCAGCCGCCCACCTCCAGATATCCGTTGCACTGATAGGTCTCATTGCCCGTGATGGTGCCCGTCTCCAGCGCCATTGCCACTGTAAAGGGCTTTGCCACGGAACCTGGCTCATAGGTATCGGAGATGCAGAAGTTGCGCCAGATCTGGTTGGATTCTGTGTAAAAAGCGTCCGAATCCTCCTGCAGCGCCGTCCACTCCGCCTCCGTGAAATATTCGCTCAGGTCATAAGGGTCATTGCAGTCATAGCCGGTGTTGCTGGCCATGGCAAGCACGCTTCCATCGTTCACATCCATGACAATGACGCCGATATTCTCCGCGCCTGCACCCTCTCTGTAGTTATCACGGAGCTCTTCATTATAATAATCGATCCACTTTTCCACAATGGTCTGAATATTGGCGTCGATGGTAGTCACAATACTGTAGCCGTCCGAAGCCGGAATGGTAGTGACGTTAACCTCGCTGTCCTCATTCAGATAGCCGTATTCCCTGCCGGCGGTGCCGTTCAGAATATCATTGTAATATTCCTCCAGGCCGAACATGCCGTTGTTGTCGCTGCCGGTAAAGCCCAGCACCTCGCTGGCCAGAGTGCTGTAGGGATATTTTCTCTCATACTGCTCCTCAAACCAGATGCCCGTGATGTGGGTACCGCCGTAGCTTTCGCCTTTTGCCTCCGCAGCCGCCTCGCCTGTTTCATAGACCTGATCCACATAGTCGTAATAGGCCTGCATCTCATCATAAGAAACGCTCTTGCACACAATGCGGTACTGAGAGGAAGGATATGCGCTGACATATTCCTTCACTGCTGAAATATCCACGTCCTCAAAGCAGACCTCCAGCGCCTCCAGCGTAGGCGTATATGCGTCCTCGTCCGCCAGCATGGCCTTTGTGTCCAGAATCACATTGTACACCTTCTCGCTGTAAGCCAGAATGGTGCCGTTGGCGTCCAGAATGGACCCTCTTTTATAAGGAAGAGTGGTGGAATCATAAGCCTGCTGACTTAAGACGATCTGCTTGTATTTTTCCTCGCTGGTAGCGGTGATATTTACCAGCCTCCAGACCAGAACGCCCGCGGCGATCAGGCACAGGCCGCAGAAAAAAGCCAGCTTTCCGCGCATGTAGGGTCTGAATTTGGTCGGATCCGCCTTTTTTTTTCTGTTCTGTCTGTTTCCGCTGCTCTGTCTGTTCAGCCGGCTCCGTCTATCCTGTCCGTTTCTGCCCCCTCGCGTCTGATTTCCGTTACCGCTCATTTCAGTCCTCGTCTGTAATCACAACGCTCTGCTCCAGATAGTCGTCAATCTGGGAATCGTATGTAATAATCTGATCCTCAGAGGCATATACCATACCAAGATCCATGATGGCAACCTCTCTGACCTCCTCCAGATCCACACTGGCCTCAATTCTGTTTAAATATTCATCATTGCTGACAATCAGATCATTTAAATCGGCCTCTGTGGACTGGATGCTGCTTCTGAGCTGCGTAATATCCGACTGCAGGCTCACATACCACAGCACCGCCGCGCCCAGGACCAGAAACGCCAGTGTTATTACAACCAGCCCCAGCTTATTGACCGGAGAGGCCTGAAGAGTAACCTTTCCCTTCTCAGCCCGGACGTCCACCTGATGTCTCTGGGGTGCCTGTCTGCGGGCCGGAGAAGCCTGCCGCACTGACTGAGACTCGCTCTGCCTGCGGGCCGGAGAAGCCTGAGCTGTGTTCCGCCTGCGGGCTGTTCCTGTCTGAGCCGCACTCTGCCTGTATGCCGAAGAAGCTGCCTGTGATGTCCTCTGTCCGCGAACCGGTCTGGTCTGGGGAGCCGCTGTACCGTACTGATACTGCGCATAACCCCTCCCCGCGGCTGTCCTGCTGTTTCCCGCTCCCGCGTTTGCTCTTGTATTCGATTGTACGCTGCTGTTTCTGCGGTTTGTGTAGTTGTTGACTGCCATAATCAAACCTCCCGGACTTTTTACTGTTCTTCTCAGCCGCTTTTCTAAGGCTCTCCCTTTTGTACCGCTGTTTTTCAGTTATTTTCAAATCTTCTCAGTTTTGCGCCGCTGCCTCATCCGCTTTTTCAAAGACTCTCAGCTTTGCGCTTTTGCTTCTCTTATTTTCCTCAAGCTCTCTCTCTGAGGGCAGGATTGGTTTTCTGGTAATGATTTTTCCTTTGGATACTCTGCCGCAGGTACACACCGGAAAATGAGGCGGACAGATACAGGGATCCTCCGCTTTTTTGAAGGCGGACTTGACAATCCGATCCTCCAGAGAATGGAAGGTGATGATGCACAGCCGCCCTTTGGGGGCCAGCAGATCAATCATGTCCTCCATGGAACTCTTAAGCACATCCAGCTCCTGATTGCACTCAATGCGGATAGCCTGAAAGGTCTTCTTGGACGGATGGCCGTTGACCCGCATCTTCGCCGGAATGGAAGCCGCGATAATCTCATTCAGCTGACCGGTGGTTTCAATGGGCGCCTTCGCCCTCTCCGCGCAAATGTGTTTCGCAATATTTTTGGCGAACTGATCCTCCCCATAATCCCGGATAATCCTGTAAAGCTCCATCTCCGGATAGGTGTTCACGATCTCTCTGGCAGTCAGTGCCTGCCTGTCATCCATGCGCATGTCCAGAGGCGCGTCCTCCCGGTAGGAGAACCCCCGTTCCACGGTATCCAGCTGAAAAGAAGATACCCCCAGATCCAGCACAATCCCGTCGACCTGACGAACTCCTTCCGCTTCCAGGCATTCCCGCATAAAACGGAAATTGCTGCGAATGACAGTCAGCCGGTCCGTATATTCCAAAAGCCGCTCCGTGGCCGCCGCAATGGCGTCCCCATCCTGATCAAAGCCATAAAGATGGCCTTTGCCGGACAGGCGTGCGCAAATCTGTTCCGCATGGCCGCCGCCCCCCAGGGTGCCGTCCACATACACGCCCTCCGGCTGTATATTTAACTGTTCAATTGTCTCCTGTAAGAGGACGGAATAGTGCCGAAACTCCATTTTGGTCTCCCCTGTTTTACATTACAGGCGGATGCCCACGCTGTCCAGATACCCCATGGACTGATCCACATCAATATCCTCGTTTTCCGCGTTCCACCGATCCTTATCCCAGATCTCCACATGGCGGCCGCTGCCCACCAGACAAACCTCCTTATCCAGGGCGGCGTACTCTCTTAACTCTGTGGGAATCAGGAAACGGCCCTGCTTGTCCACCTCCACATAAGCCGCGCCGGAAAGGAAAAATCTCAGCACCTTGCGGGACTCCTTGTTGGTAATGGAGAGGGTGTCCAGCTTTTCCTCGAACTGAGCCCACTCCGTTTTGTCGTACACAAACAGACACCCATCGATTCCCTTGGTCACCACGAACTCCTCGCCCAGCGAGTCGCGCAGCTTCGCGGGAAGAATGAGCCTGCCCTTCGTATCCAGCGTGTGGTTATACTTGCCCGCGTACATAACAGCTTACCTTCCATTTTCAAACCATTTTCGTGGTTTTTTGTGCACTTTGCTCCCTTTCCCTCCACTTAGGTTATAGATTACTCCTTTTTGCTCTGATTGGCAAGGGGAAATATGAAAAAATCTTCATTTTTGTTTTCGACTTGTTAACGTTCCAAATTTTATACACAAAAAAAGCCCGCGGCAGCTGTAGTTCATTTTCTACAGTGCCGCAGGCTTTCCAATGAAGCGGAATAATCAGACCTTTTCAATTATGCAGGTGTGTGTTTTTGCGTTCTTTCCTTTTGCGTCCTTGTCATAGTTGATTCCCACAAGAAGCAGATTTCCATAATATTTTTTCAAATCTCCGTCATATCGGTTTTCATGAATTTGCCTGATCGCAGTATCCGCATTCTTATCATATTTCAGCTCGATAATCAGTGCTGGTTTATCTGTCCCTTTCCCGGGAAGGAATGCCAGATCAGCAAAGCCTTTTCCTTCCGGAGATTCCGGAACAATCTTATAAAATCTTCTCGCTGTATAAAATGCGATCATAATCGCACTGCTTAGAGAGGCTTCATTATTGTAACGAAGCACGGAAGAGTTTAAACTATGCGCTTTTTCCAGGGCCGCTGCCACCGCGTCAGAGTCTCCCCGCAATGTCGCTTCCAGTAAATTTTCCGAATCCTGTATCAGTTCTCCTACGTCCTCCCATTTATCGCCGGTGACCGCATCTGCAAATGCGTCAGCCACCTCCTGATTAGGAATAAACGCTTCTTCATTTTGGGCATCATACCCCAGATATCCAAGATGAATCAACAATGTCAGCACATCATCCTTGCTTTTGAAGGAGGATACATCATTTTGAAATGTTCTGACCTTAACCCTGATCCTTTTCCCTCCCAGCATAGCCACAACCGCATCTTTTAAACCATCATAATTCATGCTGATGTAATTTTTCAGCGATTCGTAGGTTTCAGAGCTGGTCCAGTAATTTGCAAACTCTTCATTTACTACTGCCTTCATTACCGAATTCGGGCTGTATACATGCCCAATCCGACTAAAGGTATAACCATCGTACCAGGCGCTCATCTGCTCGAAATCCATATCATTTTCTGCACAGAGCCTTATTACTTCTTCCTGAGTGAACCCAATATATCTCGCCAGCTTAGCCGGATTTGTCATCGTAAACTCCAGAAAATCCGTCAAAGCCGACTCCGTTCCGTATTTTTTAATCGGAAGAATACCCGTCATATACGCGGCAGCAATCGTCCTGTCAGTGATTGGACCAGCTTTAAACAGGCCGCGAAGCAGTTGGATATACTTTTTCTGAAGCGCCTCGTCATTTTTTGCTTCACGAAACAGAGCATCCCACTCGTCAATAATGATAATGAATTTTTCTCCCGTTTCCTCACATATATCAAACAGAGCGTCCGCAAGAAAGGTTTCACCCTCCCTGACCCGTGCTGGAAATACTTCTCTCAATTCCTCTATTACCGCGGTCTGAAGATCAAGGACAATATCAGTTCCTTTATTTTTTGCCCGGGAAATAAATCTCGTAATATCCAGATAAAGCACATTATATCGATTCAGTCCTTTTTCAAAGGATTCCTTTTCAGATATCTCCAATCCCTCAAAAAGCGCCCGGGAATCACAGCTCTTGTCATAATACGCGCATAACATCTTGGCCGCAAAAGACTTTCCAAAACGTCTGGGACGGCTGAAACAGGTCAGCTTGCGCGGAGTATCAATTGTGCTGTTCACATAATCAATCAGCCCTGTCTTATCCACGTAAATATCATTAGTGATCGTCCGAAATCCTTCATTGCCTGGATTTAAATATGCCCCCATTTTCTTATTCCTCCCGAGATTTTTACTGCCCCCGTCAACTACAGTCAGTATAACAAACCCGGAATTTTCCCGCAACTCGTTTATTTATAATGAATGTCAAAAACATTTGTCGCTCACCATAAATGTTATGCATCTCTTCATCGAACCACCTTTCTTTTCTGCTGTGCTGAAACTAATGGCAGAAGCACCGCCGAAGGCAGAAATCTCTGTCCCAGGGTGCCCATTCTGACAACAGGCGAGGGGATAATGACGGTCTGCCGCTTTTTCATGCCGCGAAAGGCTTCCCGGACACAGTATCCTGCAGAAATTCCCTTCATGGCGAAAGCCACATTGGCGCGGGCGTTGAATTCGGTATCCACCGGGCCCGGGCAGAGAACAGCCACATATACCGGACTTTTGACCTCCTTCAGTTCTCTGGCCACCGCCCGGGTCAGACTGACCACATAGGCTTTGGAGGCATAGTAAGCCGCCATGTGAGGCCCCGCCGGCAGAAGCCCCGCCGCGCTCCCCACGTTCAGGATAGCGCCGTACCCCTGCTTTTCCATCTTTTGCAGCATCCCCTTAAACAAAATATGCATGGCCCGCACATTCACATGAATCAGGGATATTTCTTTGGAAAGCTCCGTGTCCGTAAAGCTGCCGCAGACGCCGAAGCCGGCGTTGTTGATAAACACATCCACCCGGGTATTTTTCAGCTTTTCAAGGAAACCATAGCACTCCTCTTCCACCGACAGATCCGCTGTCCAGATGCGGCATGGCACCCTCAGGCTGTCCGCCAGCTCCTTTAATCTGTTCTCCCTGCGCCCTGTCAGTATCAGCCGGTAGCCCTTCGCAGCATAGGCTAATGCAAACTCCCAGCCAATACCGGAGGTGGCGCCCGTGATCACCGCCGTCTTTCTTTTCATAAATTCATGCCTCCATCAATTATTTTCCGACAGTTCCTTAGTATATCCAAAACTGTATAAGAGTATCCTTTTTTTCTCCTGAAATGGCAGAAGCTGTGCTCAATCTGCACAGCTTCCATCAAGATCGGTCCCACTTCTTCATTTCTTTAAATTTCCTGTAAGTTTTCCCTCTGTTTTTCCAGATAGCCAAAGATACCGTCAACCGTTTCCTTCGCCGCCTGTTTAAAATCGATGGTTTTCACAAAGGCGATGGCCTCCTCGATCTTTTCATCCGACACGTAAAATAGACGGAGCGTATTTCTCAGGAAAGCCTCCACCTTCATGTTCATGGAAAACCAGATATTGCAGGGAACGATCATAAAGCCCCGCATGATCCCTCCCGTGGCGATCTCCAGCAGATAAAAGTCTTTTGTTTCCAGCTGCGGCAGCTCATCTTTGAAAATGGCTTCCACCTTTCCCGTGACTCTCTGCTGTATCAGGGCGGAGGTTTTCGGAAGGGAGTATGCGTTGTAATATACATCACGAAGGTTCTCATTCATCTCAACGATATAAAGCTGCAGTACCGTTTCCGCGGCATACAGCAGAATTTTATCATCCGTCCTGCCCGCAACCAGCTTTTCCGAAACGGCAAACTGCTGATCCAGAACAAAACCCACCAGCTCGTACAGCACGTCCTCCTTGGTCTTGAAATGGCCAATAAATGTCCCTGTATTGATCCCCAGCTTCGTGATAATATGTCTTATCGTGGTGTTAGTGAAGCCTTTTTCCAAAAAGCTTTCCGCCGCCGCATTGATGATCAGCTGTCTGGTCAGCTCGCTCTGTTCCCGTGTAGCCTTCGCCATTTGTTACCCTCCCTTTTTCGTTCGCTGAGGTAAATTCAAGAGGTGTTCCATATATTATAATGGAAACGTGTCCTTTATTTAGTATGTAGTATAGCAAAAATATTTTCAGATTACAATAGCTTCTGAAAATATTTTACAGCTTTTTTCAGTTTCTGATTCATATTATGATCTTAACCGATCATTTTTGTAATTTCAACCTGAAGGGAGTATAACACAAAAATTTACGGAATATAGTCGATATATCGGCCTTTTTGGATTCACGTGGAGTAAAGCGTTGGAAAAACCTGTTGAAACCCTCAGTTAACTGTGCTAAACTATCTCGCAGAGGGCAATCTTGCCCGTATAAAGCAACAAAAGAAAAGAGGCTATTTTTATGGAACTTACCAGAGAATTCTACAAGGCCGCGGAGAAAAGCTTTGACTCCGACCGCGCCAACACCATCGCCATGAACGCTGTTATGAACAACGGACTGCATAAGTCCGCCGCCGTGGCTCAGACTGTGCGCGACCTGCCTCACACCTACTCCATCTCCTTAAAGCAGGGAGAAATCACCTCCCAGAAGCAGAGCGGGCGCTGCTGGATGTTCGCGGCATTAAACGTCATGCGCTTTGACATCATTCACAGCCTGAATCTGAAAACCTTTGAGCTCTCCCAGAGCTATCCGCTGTTCTATGACAAGCTGGAGAAATCCAATTATTTTCTGGAGAGCATTCTGCAGACACTGGACGAGCCCACCAACGGACGGCTGATCTCCTATCTGCTGCAGTCCCCCGTGGGCGACGGCGGTCAGTGGGATATGTTCGCCAATCTGGTGCGCAAGTACAGCGTAGTGCCCAAGGACGCTATGCCGGAATCCGTTTCCTCCTCCTCTACCAGGGAGCTGTGCTCCACACTGACGGAGAAGCTTCGCGCCTTCGCCTGCCAGTTGAGGACTGCTCACGCAAGGGGCGCTTCCATGGAGGAGCTTCAGGCTCAGAAATCTGAGATGATGGATGAGGTATACCGCATCCTTGCCATCTGCCTGGGCAAGCCGCCGAAGGTCTTTGATTTTGCCGTCCGTGATAAGGATGACAATTATATTACGGAAAAGCAGATTACGCCGCAGGAATTTTTTGCAAAATATGTAGGCTGGAATCTGGACGATTATGTAAGTCTGATCAACGCTCCCACCGCCGACAAGCCCTACCACAGAAGCTACAGCGTGAAATTCCTGGGCAATGTGGTGGAAGGTAAGATTGTGCGCTACTTAAATCTGCCCGCCGATATGTTAAAGGAAGCCGCCATTGCCCAGTTAAAGGACGGAAAGCCGGTATGGTTCGGCTGCGATGTAGGCAAGTGCTCCAGCCGGGAGGGCGGTCTGATGGATTTAAACGCCTATGATCTGGAATCCCTTCTGAATGTGGACTTCCCCATGACCAAGGCCGAGCGTCTGGATTACGGCGACAGCCAGATGACTCACGCCATGGTCTTCCAGGGCGTAGATCTGGATGAGAATGACAAGCCCGTCCGCTGGCGCGTGGAGAACAGCTGGGGAAAAGAGGCCGGCAGGGACGGCTATTATGTGATGAGTGACGACTGGTTCACGGAATACAATTATCAGGTTCTGGTCAATAAAAAGTATCTGCCGGCCGAGTGCATCGCGGAGTACGAGGCGGAGCCGATCATGCTGGAGCCCTGGGATCCCATGGGGTCACTGGCGCAGATGCAGTAAAAAAATGAGCCCCGCTTTAGCGGGGCTTTTACTATCTCATTCACTCAGAATCTCCTCCACCTGCTCCCTCTCCGGCATAGACTTCAGCGCCCCCTTCTTCGTGGTCACAAGATAGGCCGCCGCGTTGGCAAACCGCAGCATTTCACCAAGATTCTCTTTCGTCAGTCCTTTCAGCCCATGCTCCAGCACATAGTTCAGCACACAGGCACAGAAGGTGTCCCCCGCGCCTGTAGTTTCGATGGTGCCGCCCAGCCGGAAGGAGGGTACATACACCTTTTCCTCCCCATAATAGGAATAGCTGCCATCCGCCCCGGCGGTCACATTGATCAGGGAAAGGCCCGGAAACTCCTTTTGCAGCGCAGCCGCGCCCTTGTCAAAATCTGTTTCCCCCGTGATAAATTCAATCTCATTGTCCGCGATCTTTAAGATATCGCACTGAGACAGGCCCCAGCGCATCTGCTCTTTTGCCGTCTCCATGTCCCGCCACAGAGGCGGCCTCAGATTGGGGTCAAAGGAAAGGAGCGCCCCGCTCTCCTTCGCCATGGCTACAGCCCTCTTCGTAGCCTTCCGCACTCCTTCATGGGTCATGGAAAGAGTTCCGAAATGAAAGATGCGGGCGTCTTTCAGAAGCCCCTCCGGCAGCTCCTCCTCTCTCAGCATCATATCCGCGCCGGGATTACGGAAAAAGGAGAACTCACGATCCCCATCCGGAGCGTTTCTTACAAAGGCCAGGGTGGTCCTCACTTCCCTGTCCTTAATCAGGCCGTCCATGCAGATCCCCGCCTCCTCGCAGGTCTGCCGCAAAAGAGAGCCAAACATGTCCTCTCCCACCTTGCCCACAAAGGCGGTCCTCCTGCCCAGCTTCTGCAGCATGGCCAGCACGTTGCAGGGAGCGCCGCCGGGGTTGGCCTCAAAGAGAGGATTCCCCTGAGGGCTGAAACCGCTGTCCGTGAAATCAATCAATAACTCGCCCAGAGCGACTACGTCCCACTTTTTCCTTTCACTGTCCTTCATCTCATCCTCCGTCAATCGCGCCACAGCAAATTTTCCAGTCTCTCCGGCTAAATGGGCCGGACACCCCCGCACAATCTGCATGGATATATTTGTTCTCCGGAATAACTGCCTGTGCATGTATCTTAAATAACCAGGTCATATTTTACCACATCGATAACCGCTTTTCCATCCGCAAAAAAAGAAATTCCGTCCGCCTCCTGAGGCGTATACATGGTCGCCGTCATAACCTGCTCCCCGTCATTGATAAAAGCCTCCACGCTGAACTGGTCCAGTATTAATCTCAGCTTCAGTCTGCCATCCTTACCGCTGACCCGGCACCGTCTCTGATGAATCAATGCCTTTCTGGTGCCGGAAAACTTTCTGTCCACCTTCAATACCGCCTCCGCCGGGCGAAAGCTGAAAGCGGTGTGAAAGATCTCATCCTGGGCAAAACGAACCGCGAACTTCCGATACAGCTCCTCCCCCTCCGCAGGATAGACAGAAAGCTCCATATCAATCCTTCTGCCCCGGATTCCATTCAGGCGTACCTCTCCACTGACCGGCACGCCATGATACTCCACCTGGTTTTGCCTGAGATCATCCAACTCCCTGACCGGCCTCTGATACAGCCGCCCACTGCGATAGGACAACTCCCTGGGAATGCTCATCTGCCCAAACCATTTCTGCTCCCGGGAATAAATCAGTGTATCCCAGTTCTGCATCCACCCGATCATAATCCTGCGCCCGTCCGGTGCGCGCATGGTCTGAGGCGCATAAAACTCAATTCCATAGTCAATCGCCTGATCTGTCTCCTCCTGAAACGTGTCTGTCCGTTCATCAAAGCTCCCTGTCACACAGAGAGTCCCGTTTCCGTTGTGATATTCCATCTCTTTGGGAAGCATCTCCATGGGACTGATCAAAAGCACCCATTTCCCGTCCAGTTCAAAGAAATCCGGGCACTCCCACATGGTACCAAAGCGTCCGTCATTGGCAAAAAGCACCTTCTCATAGCTCCAGTCCAGACCATCGGGGCTGGAAAACAGCAGAAGCTGTCCGTTTCCGTCCTCTCCCCGGTTTGCGGCCACACAGGCGTAGGTTCCATCCTTTTTCTGCCACATTTTGGGGTCTCTGAAATCAAATCTGCTGCCGCCCTCCGGCAGATCCTTCTCATCCAGAACAGGGTTTCCCGGATATTTTTCATACTCAATCCCATCCCCCAGGGCAAGGCACTGAGCCTGAACCTCTCTCTCCACACCGTTATCCTGCAGCTTTCTCCGGACGCCTGTATACATCAGCAGATGTCGCCCGTCCGGCAGCGTCAGGGCGCTCCCCGAAAAGCAGCCTTCCCTGTCAAAGGCTTCATCCGGCGCCAGAGCCACCGGCAGATACTCCCAGTGAAGTAAATCCGTGCTCACCGCGTGCCCCCAGTGCATCGGCCCCCACTTCGTATCATAGGGATGATACTGATAAAAAAGATGATATTCTCCTTTATAATAGGAAAAACCGTTGGGATCGTTCATCCAGCCCGTGCGCGGCGTCAAATGAAATGCCGGACGCTCGTTTTTTTCAATTTTCTTCTCCGCTTCCGTTTCAAACTCGCGGGCTTTTTTTAAAATCTGACTCGACATATCACCATATTCTCCATTTCTCTCAGATATCAGGATTTCATCAGACATAACCTTCCAGACCGCAGCCTGTCAGGATTTTTCCACCCACACCGCAGCTTCATACGGGCGCAGCAAGGCTATTGCCGCAGGATCCTCATAATTTGACAGAAGCTTCTGCCGCATTGCTGCAAACGGCAGGGTCTTCCCGCTCATATTGACTGCGACGCGAACCTCCTCACCGCCGCGAATCCTTTTATAGCAAATGATATCCGGGTCGGACGCGATCTCTTCAATATCTCCGTAAATAAGGACCTCCGAATAGGAGGAATGATTCCTGAGCCGGATCATTTTCTTATAATATGACAAAACAGACCGCTCGTCAACGGACTCCCGCTCCACAGTCAGCTCACAGCATGTTTTATTACACTGAATCCAGGGCTTTCCCTCAGAAAAGCCGAAATTCAGGTCTCCGTTCCACTGCATGGGATATCTGGCGTGGTCTCTGCTCCTTCTGTTTACCGCGTCAAGCGCTTCTCTCTGTGTGTATCCCTCTTCCAGAGCGCGTTCGTATTGCCCCCGGGAATTGACGTCATTGACCTCGTCCATGGAAGAAAAATACGTGTTTCTCATCCCCAGCTCCTCTCCCTGATAAATAAACGGCGTCCCCCGCAGGAAAAAGAATAAGGTTCCCAGAGCTTTTGCCATTTGATCCGAATACTTCTCAATATCCCTCTGCTGAAAGTATTTATTGATGCTTCTCGGCTGATCATGATTCTCCAGATAATTGGCCGCCCAGCCTGTTTCACTCACAAACCTCTGGTTACGAAACAGC
>JAJQID010000181.1 GCA_021199405.1 Lachnospiraceae bacterium | reverse complement strand
GCCTGTACCAGATCCGCCTGGGAGCCCACAAGCTGATGTCCCATAACCTCTATATATTCCGGTTCTCTGCCATATACAGAATACAGCTTGGGAAATACTTCCTCCATCATGATGATCTGCGTGCCTCCCTTTGTCTCCTCCCCGGTCTGCAGCAACGCCTGAAATTCCTCCTGATATTCCTCCCTGGCTATCTCCTGCTGCTTCACTTCTTTGGCCTCCTTTTCCGCCAGTTCTTTTTTCCTGAACCACAACTGTCTTCCGATCATGATGGGACAGATCACCGCGGCCGCTATCTGAAAAAACAGCACGGCAATATTGTCCGATGAAACCAGAAAAACAGAGCACACGTCCGCTGCCAGAAGCAACAGCATTTCCTCCAGCAGGCCCTTCTTATATTTTTCGTGAACCGGGGACGCTTCCGCCCTGAAAGTCGATCTCTTTCTTTTCTCCCTCTCTGGAGCCTTTGATGACTCAGAAAGTCTGTCTTTCTTTTTCTCCTTTTCCTCTTTCTCAGGCCTCCTTTTTTTATCCGTATTTCTCCCATCACCATAGCTCCAGCCGCTTTCCGCAGATGCACTCTTTCCCGGCAGCTCCGTTTCCAGGTCCGCGGTGCACTCTTCCGGCTCCGATTCGGCAATGGCGTTCAGTACCGTCTGTGCCAGCTCCCTTAAATGTATGGTCTCCTGGTTGTCCATCAGAAACTCATAGAAATGGTAGACAGCCTCCATCAGCACATCATCCTCATAATCCAGACGCTCTGCAAGCATCTCCCCCAGCTGCACCAGATCCTGCTGCCACTGATCCCCCTGCCCGGAAAAATTATACAGAAAACGAAAGTTATCCTTCTCCTGGCTGTACATGATATGGCGGGAACGAAAGGATACCTTCTGCAGATTCAGCAAATACTTGTCCGTCTCGCCGCACAGCTTCAGGATATCTGAGAACAGTCTCTGCGCCAGCTTACGGTTCAGCTTTTTCACCTGCAAAAGAACATCCAGCGACTGTCTGGAGGAGATATCAAAATATAAATAGTCCTCCCCCTCCATATTTCTGAAGGTACCCGGCAAAAGCAACTGAATATCATTCCGGGTATACATGTGATACTCATAGCCCTGCTCTAACGTCTCTCTGTCGCAGGCAACTCTCAGGTAACTTCTCTGATTTCCTCTGATAAACTCCGGCAATGATGATATCATGAATCTTCTCCTTTCGAATCCCCATCAAGCCTGCGCTTTACGGTTCTGATCGTCCCCAGAATTCCCGCCTTGTCCATCCACTGGCAGGAAGCTTCCTCCTCCAGTGTCAGATACGTATCGCCGATTCCCGCAGCGGAACAGAAATTATACATTTTACCGCTGATACTGACAGTTACCCTGTTGCCCGTCCGGCTATAGCCTGTCTGAACCTCCCTCAACAGCAGATACTTATCCTGTTCCAGCCCGCTGACATAGCCCGACAGGCTCTCCTGCGTCAGTCCGGAATCCTCCTGCGCCAGCTGTAATGCCAGAATCTGCGCATTTTCCCTCAGCAGGCAGCGATTATAAAAATACAGCCCCGCCTCTGTCAACAGCAAAAACACCATGATCAGCACCGGCAGCAGCAGAGTAAATTCCAGGGTCAGATACCCTCCCATTCTTTTTCTCATAACAGACATTCTCCAATCGCTGCCAGAAACAGAAAAGGAACCAGCGCGATCTGCTCTTTTCCGTTCTCTTTTCTGACAGCCATTTTCCACAGACTTACCCCCGCCGCGAGAAGAAATCCCAAAAGCAGCCACTGACAGCAGTCTCCAAAGCCCCAGGCCATTCCTACCGCCAGCACTGTCAGCCCGTCTCCCGCCCCCAATGACTGCGGCAGCGCCACTGCAAGCAACAGCAAAACCATCCCTGGAATACAGCCTGCAAGCACTGTCTCCGGTTCATTTTGTAACAGGCTCATGCCGCCCAGCAGGAAGACTCCTGCCAGAAGCAGCCAGAGAGGCAGACTTTTCTCCCTGATATCATGCACACTTAACGCTGCCAGAAGCAGGATCACAGCAACAGAGAGCATTCAGGCCTCCTTTCCGCAGCGGGAACAGGGCCGTTTATCCCCCACCTGAGACAGTGGCACCTGATAGGCTGTTCGCTTCAGGCCGGAACAGGCGGAGGAAGAATGATAACAATCCCCCTCTGACGTAATGTAGTAGACTCCAGCAGCAGCCGTACTGCTGCCGCAGAGACTGCAGCTTCTGTATCTGGCTCCGGAAGCATTTCTGGCACTGTCCAGCTGCGCTGCCGTTACAGTTCTCACTGTCAGCCTTAGATAAGAGCAGCTGTCCGTCAGATGATAAACTTCACTGTTGGCGGTGACGTATACCATTTCCTCTGATATCGTCTCCTCCTCATATCCTGTCCACAGCTTACTGTAATAGTAATTGGACATGTCGCTCTGCAGCACACTGAGCGGCAACAGGGCCTGAACCTGATAATGAGCCTGAATATAAACCTCTTTCTCATCCGTATCCAGCACGGAGCCAAGGAAGCTGACGCCCGACGCTCCGCCGACAACAGTCTCCCTTCCCACGCTGTCCTGCCACTGAAGCTGAAGCACAGAGCTTAAATACCCTTCTGAAAACACCAGGGACTGTATCGCCATTTCCAGAATCTCTTCGATTTGAGAATCCTCTGTACCATCAGCCTCTTCCTCCAGATTCAGCGCGTAGCTGTAAACCGTGAGCGGCTCTCCCATCGCTTTCAGTTCAGAGAGCATACTCCCATAGACCCGAAGATAATTCAGCACAGAAAACAACCCCAGAATACAGATCATAAAAACAGGAAGCACAAGCGCCGCCTCCACGCTGACGCTCCCCGCTTTTGATGTCCGCGCACGGTTTCGCAGCCTTGAAGCAGATCCGGACAGCCTCAGCAGTATTCCCTTTAAAGAAGGCACGGAATGAAATAGTGAGCTCTGAAAAAAAGGGGTTATCTTTTCCTTTGCTCTGCACCTGGAGAGTTTGCTTTTTTGATTGATTTTCATTTTTCCGTGCCTTTCTCTGCCGGAAATACTGCTGACGCTGCCCGGCCAGTTCAGCGTTTTATTACGATATTTGCGACGCTGTACTAATAATAGCTCAACGAAACGTCCGTCCGATAGCTTCTGCTGCTCTCATCCACAAATCTGCCCTGAATCAGGCAGCTCGCAATACAGCCGTCAAACCGGAAATTTTCATTTCCCTCCGTCTGTTTTACCGCAAGCTCAATCATGTCCATTGTTCGCACAGAAAGCCTGTTTTCCCCTGTCAGAAGCAGAAAAATCATCAGATACTGCTCATAATCAAGCTTCAGCTCATTCAGGCTAAGGCTCTTCAACAGCGCCACCTTCTCCCCTGACAGCAGCGACCGCACATCCTCCAGACTGTCCTCATAACTCCAGCACAGAAGAAACGCCTGCTTCACAACCGGCTGCAGATAAGGCACAAGGACCGTGGCAGCGGCAGCGGCGGCCTCCGCTGCCGCCACACGCTCCCCATCCTGCTGAATCCGGGCAAAATTGTCAGCCAGCCGGAGTAAAAAGATCCGCGATACCACTGAGGCCAGATTTTTCCGGTCAGAGCTCTTCCCCGCCAGAATATACTCCATGGAATATTGCAGGCTCTCCTCCCCTGCAGGGTTTCGGTAATTCCCCATATATGTATAAACATAATACAGGAACAGTACCTTGTCCGCGATGCCTTCATCCCATTCAGCAGACCCCAGGCCCACCGCCAGATTCCGGTTGGAAACCGTCTTTGAAGTGTCGATGCTGAGGGATGAAACGCTGCTGCCTGACAATACCTGGGAGAGGATAAATTCCTCGGAAGTCTCCAGAATACCCCTCACAGGACTGACAATGTCCACTGTCTCATATTCCGCGTCCCGTTCCAGCACATACTCCCCGTCCTCATTGTATCCCCATACCTCAGGCTGCACCTCAATAACCTGACCATTGGCCTCCTCAATTGCGCTGTTCAGAGAAGTCCCTGTTCCCAGAATTTCTTCCCCCGTCACAATCAGTTCCTCCGCCCTGGTCAGATAAGGCAGCAGCTGCTCCAGAATGGAAATCCCCGTCTCCGCTTTGGCGGCCTCCACCGCCTGCCGATAAAACGCCGCCCCATCATCATCTGTAGCCAGCACCACCTGGGACACACTGCAGTCCTCCATCATCAGAGACAGCCATCCTGAGCTCTGCCCCAGATTTCGATCCACGGCAGCCATAATATGCTGTGACAGATATTCATAGCTCGGCAGGCTGCTTTTATAGGAGCAATCAATAAACAGCAGTCCATAATCCTCCCAGAGATTTTTATGGTATTCCCCCATAGCGCTGTTCACACCGCTGTCCAGTGCCACCTCTGCCTGCAGCAACAGCGTATTCTCCCTGGCGCCTTCAATCAGAACCACAGCAAGCATCAGAAATATGGATATTGTCAGCGCCAGAAACAGACTGACCGAGCCCCGGACACCTTTCCCCTTACACACTGAGGGCCTGACTGGTGATCTTTTCAAAAATGCTCCTCACCAGACCGGTGATCTGCTCCTTAAAAATCAACACCACCGCAATCAGTACCACAATCAGCAGAATCATCTCTACTGTTCCGAAACCACCGACCCTCTTTTTTCCCACTTGCCGTATAATTGCTTTCATAGTCCTGCCTCCTTTTTTATTTGCTGTTGTTCACAGTCATTTTCCATTCAGAATGATAAAAACGCCGGAACCATAATCAGTCCCATCACAATGGCCAGCTGCAGCATCATGGGACCCAGCAGTCTGTCAGAAATCCTGTCCCCTCTGGCTCTGCTGTCCCTGCGCTGCTCCTCCTGCACGGTGGCTGCCTCCTGCTCCAGCATCTGCGCAAGCCCCCGCATGCTGTTCTTCTCCGCCTGTCGGAGCAGTCCCGCAAGCTTCTTATAATGCTCCTCGTCACAGCTCTCTGCAAAAGCTTCCAGCGCCTGATAAAAGCTGTATCCATCCTTCATCCTTCTCATAAAATCAGATAACTCCCGCCCTAACAGCCTTTCCTGCCCAAAATCCTGCTGGTAATCCGCTGCGCATTCCGCCATTGCCCTCTGCAAATTCAGTCCTGCCGCAATGTACAGGGACAATCTGCTGATAAATTCCGGATAGGCGCTCTCCATCCGGGCTCTTTTCCTTTTCCGCTTCTCCCACAGCTCCTGATCTTTTGCCGCCCACAGAAGGGGCGGCAGAAGAAGAAGCAAAAGCGCAAGCCAGACCAGACTGCTGTAGTCAACAGTCCTGTAGAATTCCAGCACAGCTCCTTCCAGCTCCCCGGGCAGCTCCCACTGTTCCTCCCCGCGTCCTTCCTCCTCACTCTCTTTCAAGAGCATCTCTACGGTATGAAGATACTCCTGCTCCGCACTCATAACCGGCGCCAACACAGTCAGCGTAAAGGTGTAATACCATTGCCAGCCACCATAATCAGCCTTCAGCCTCAGCTCCACCTGTGTGTCCTCCGCCAGCTCCTCCCTGTCCACTTCTCCTTCTGAGGAAACAACCTCCCAGTTAAAGCTGCTCCATGTCAGTGCAAACGGATAGCCGTCCACCAAATCCGGGAGCAGCAGATCCTCCGTCACTTCCGCCAGACTTTCATTCTCCCCCGGAATCAACTGTTCCAGAGCCGAAAGCAGCGATTCAAAGCTTTCATCGGCCTCCTCCTTCGTCAGCTCCCGGGGATAAACCTCCACCTGGATCGCCGCTCCCTCCTCCCCCAGCCACAGCTCCTCCATGTCCATGCTCTCTCCCGCCGCCGGCCTTTCCAGCACCGTGACCTGCTCCTTTTGCAGGTACAGCGACACCCCCAGCAGGACAATCAACAGCAGCCCTCCGAAAAACACCTTCAGAGACAGCGCGATCTTATCCACATAATAGGATTGTACCTCCATCCCGCTGAATTCGATATTCCTGCGAAGCCGCAAGGGAGCCAGCAGCTCAAATAATCTGCTTTCACTCAGTCGGGCATATATTCGTCCTGCCTGCTTTTCCATCCATCCGCTCATAGGCTTACCTTTGTAATCCTTTCTCCCAATACCACACTGACCACGTAGACCGCAAGCGCTCCCGTCATAATCCCTGTCCCCGTCAGATTGTGATACAGCGGATCGAAATACCCTTCCGCCGTCTTCCCCACAAAAAGAAGTATTCCAAAGGGAATCAGACACATGAATTTATGCTCCAGCTTTTTGGCTGATATCATGCTCTCTATCTCCTGCACCGTCTCAATTCTCTCGCAGATCAGGCGGATGCTTGCATCCAGGGTCTCGGACATACTGCCTCCCCGCTGCTTGACAATAGAAAAGGTCTTGGCAAACCCGGCAATATAGGAAATTCCACTGTCCGCCCCGTACTCCGTCAACAGCTTTTCCAGAGGCTGATGAAGTCTCAACCCTGCCGCAATCTTGGAAAGTCCCGGACACAGCGGATGCTTTTCTCCGATATAAGAGTAAAACGGCGTCTGCACCCTGAGCACTGCCTGCTCCGGACTGTATCCCGCCTGGAGCTCACTTTTCAGGTAGGTCAGCCATTCTTTGAAGCCCAACGTGATCTGCATTCTCAACCGATCCAGATGCTCCTGCTGCTGCCACAGATATAACGGCGGTACCGCCAGAAGCAGAACGAAAAAACCGATAAAGCTTCGATAAAAGAAATAACCGAGCAGTCCGGCCATCGCCACGCTCTCCCCAAGCCAGCTAAGGCGCTTTATCCACGAGAGACCGGGAAGGTACTCCGAAGCCTGCCATGGCCAGCTTATCCGTTCTCGTAAGCGTTCCCACTTTTCTGAGACTTCCGTATATTTTGCCATTACGCTCTCCTTCCTCCACAAACTGGTACAGAGGCTGCATCTGCACCTCCTGGTCCCAGTATCCCAGAATTTCCCAGACCTCCAGCACCCGTCTGCTTTTATCTCTCAACCGTCCAAGATGGACAATAATATTAATACAGCTCAGCTGTCTTCGAATGGCTTCCAGCGGAATTTCCAGGCCCATCAGGAACATGGTTTCCAGTCTGGCCAGCATATCCCTTCCGGAATTAGCGTGCCCGGTGGACAGGCTTCCTTCCTGTCCGGTATTCATAGCCTGGATCATGTCCACGCACTCCTCTCCGCGCACCTCCCCAACCACGATTCTGTCAGGCCGCATTCTCAGTGACGCCTTCAGCAGACTCCGCATGCTGACCGGCACACAGTCCTTCTCATTGCTCATTCTGGTCTCCAGCCTCACCAGATTGGGAATGTGCTGCAATCTCAACTCTGCACTGTCCTCGATGCTGACCACCCGCTCATCCTCCGGAATAAAAGCGGAGAGCGCATTCAAAAAACTGGTCTTGCCAGCACCTGTTCCCCCGCTGATAAAGATATTGTACCTGGCAATCACCAGCTTTCGCAAAAACTGTGCGCATTCCTCAGAAATGCTCTGAATCCGCACCAGATCCTCCATGGTAAAGGCTGCTTTCCTGAAGTGGCGGATGGTCACCGCCGCCCCGTCCAGCGCCACTGGAGGCAGCACCACATGGAGTCTGGAGCCATCGGCAAGCCTGGCGTCCACAATAGGACTGGCACCGTTGACCATGCGGTTGCAGGCGGACACCATCTGCTGAATAATGTCATGATATCGCTCCTCACTCTCAAACCGTCCGGGCCAGCGTTCTATTCTGCCTTCCCGCTCCACATAAATATGATCATATCCGTTGATCATGATCTCAGAGATATCCTCCCGGCCCAGCAGCTCATCCAGAATATCCAGACCCCGGATACTGTTAAAAACCTCCCGGCAGAGCTGCTCCTTCTCCCGGGGCAGCATGGCCCGAAAGGCAGCAAAAGTGAATGCCGCCTCCTGAATCTGAATGAATACCTCTTCATCCTCCAGTTCTTCCCGGCGCTGCAGCTTTTCCATGGTGCATTCCCTGATCAGCCTCTTTAATTCCTCTCTCTGGTCATTCATATCACACCAGTCTGGGAAAGAAGCTCCATTGCAATGCGATGCTTATACTCCGAGGACTCCACGCTGTCAAAATCCTCCCGCCTCTCCGGCAGCCGAATAATCTCCGTCCTGGCCATCAGACTTAAATTGCCGGTTGCCTCCAGATATTGCTCATACTGACGCCATATCCGCTCACTGACATTACTGTTCTCCCTGACGGCAAATACTTTGGTACAGCCCTGCAAAAGCTTCGGTATTTCACTGATCTCCGGGCCAATGTCCAGAAGCACATACTGGTATCTGCCCGTTTTTTTCCAGAAGTCAAGAAAGTCCAGCCATTCCTGTGAGGTAACTGCCCTCAGACTGTCCGGATTATCCACGGCAGCCAACAGCTCAATGCCCTCCTGCTCCAATATGTAATTTTGAATAAGAATTGTAGATTGCTGCTCAGATCGTGCAAGAAAATACATGAAATCTGATATGTCTTTAGAATAGTAGTCAGGCTGCAAATCCTTCAATGCCCAAAAGCCTGTCAGCGGCAGATACAGCACCTGTCCGTAAGCTGCCAGCACCCGGGCAATTTCCATGCCCATCACAGTCTGCAGCTCCGATTTTATGGGAGTATACATTCCCAGGACACAGGTCTGGTCCCGATCCGGTACATTTCCCTGTACCGCCGTGTCAAGGCAGTCTTTCAATGTCTGCATTAAAATGTCAGCGCTTCGATATTTGTAGATTGCAGTTTCCTGACTTTCATCGTCGGTCCATATAAGTATCCTGCCGGAAAGCCCCGCCTCCTGCGCTTCCTGTGCGATGCTGGAGTCGATCAGCCACACATCCGCGGACAGCTGCGGGTATGCGCTGTGCCACTTCTCATAATTTGAGAAGCAAGTGACTTCAAAAGGAAAACCCTTCTGATTAATCCAGTAGTCACAGATTCTGGCTGCAAAGGTTTGATCCGGCTCATACAGGACCAGTTTCGGATTGCGTTTCATATATCACACATGAGACGCCGGAAACATTGTTGGAATGAAAGGAAGTGATGTCATTATAGCAAAAGGATGTCGAATGTCCAGCGGTTTTGCTGAATTTCCTCAATTTCGGAAGTTTCCACAATAAAAGTTTATATAACATTGACAACCGTCAAAAATCGCCGTTTTTATCAGCTTTTTTCTTCCAAAAGACATTTTACAAAGTTGACATGTCATACTTTTTGGACGTGTTTATGTATACTTTTGCCATATTTTTATTATACTGGATATAAGGAGCTATCCCAGTTCCTTGCAGAAAAGTGAGGTGAACAGAATGAAGACTATATTTCGGCAGCCGCCCGTGGTGCCCTCCGAGAGCGCCCCTATCCCGGAGACAAAAGACAGTCTCCTTGAAGACCTGAAAAAAACGCGCTTCGCTCTGGAGGTTGCCTACAGCGGTTTTGACAATGTGACTGATCCCGATCTGATCGACTGCTATATTTACCAGGTAAATTCTATCTGGAAGCGCTACAGCTACTTAATCACGAAGATCAGCCGCTCCTGAACATGGTCAGAGCAGGATCTCTATACGAAATCCTGCTCTTTTAAAATAATCATATCATCTTCATCATATCGGGAACCGGACAGTGTGGATAAAAATTTCCTCATGCCGATGCGGTTGGCATGTCTGATGGCATCATCCACCATCTTTTCCACATCCTCCGGCATGGGTACCCTGTCGCTCGCCTCCTCCTCTTCTATCCTGGTCTGCAGGGCCAGAAGAGCCATTTCATCGATCACATACTCTTCCGAACAGGCATATGCAGCTCCATATTGCACCAGCTCCTTCGCGGACAGTCCCTGCATACTCACCCGAACCGTAAATGACTTCATGAACGCCGGCCTTCTGGAGGTAAACTCCCGGATTGCCTCCGGCGTGTCCACTAAAATCAGCAGAAGCTTCCTCTCTCCCGCCAGCAGAGCGTCCTCAATATCCTGAACCTTATCTGCATTCAGCATACTGATATGCTCGATCACCATGGCGCCGCCTTCCAGCGTATTCAAAATCTGCACCGTCTTTTTCCTGTTCAGATTGACGGCCGGAATACGCGCCAGCTTTCCGGACAGTTCCATTCCGTTCTCCTTCAGGTCGGACAGCAGCTGCCTGATAAATGCAAAGCAATAATTGTAATTATCCCCCTCCACGATAATATTGCCGCTGCCAATGGGAAGCTCTGCAGTTTTCAGCGCGGCTTCGATCTGCTGCAGTCCCTCCGCGGAGTGAATATATCTGCGGTACTTTTCCGGTACCTTTTCTTTCAAAGCAGGGGATGCAGACGAAACCTCTGCCCTCTTTTGCTTCTCCGGCTTTCCGGTCTCAGAAGCCTCCGCTGTCTCTTCATCCTCCAGACCGGCAAACGGCTCCTCCATCTCTTCGGATTCATCTGAAAACAGATCGTCAAGGCCGGCAAACAGGTCGGGATCACCTTCCGGCTGCTCATCCTCTGACATCGAAGGCTTCTCCTGGGATACTTCAGGCATTTCTTCCCCGTGTATCGGCTCCTCTTCTTCCTTCCGCGCCTCTTCCACCTCCGGATCATCAAAAAGTTCCCGCCGATCCTGTTCCTCCTGCTGCTCTCTCTCTTCCTGCTCATCCGCCAGGAACTGCAGCTCGTTCAGAATATCCTCCTGCTTTTTAGCGTCAAACTCCGCGAAAATTTCTCCCGTCTGCGCCTTAATGCGCTCGTAAATCTCCGCCTTGTGCTCTTCCTCCGCCTGCTGATTCTTTTTGTCCCACTCCGCCAGGATATCCTCAATACTGAGCTGTCCCTTGATCTGCTGCTCCTTCTTTTCCGGCTCCGGCAGAATCATGCCGATCTGTCCATCCCCCTCCATGCGGGTCATGGAAACCATGGAATCCTCCTGCCCGGGGTGCTGTACCTCCATGATATGAACAGGCTCTACCGGTCTGGGCTCCTGCTCTGCCTCTCCTTCTGCCTCATTCTCCGGCAGCTGTTGAGACATAAGCACCACCGGCTCCCTGTAGATTTCCACAACCTTCTCCGCCGGTCTGGGAGCGACCTTTACGTCAGAATCGTCCATTGCTCCCGCAGCATCCTCAGCAGCGCCCGTCTCTTCAAAGCCCGTCCCGGACACTGACTCCGGTTCCGGCTCCTGTTCAAAAAGAATCACCTCATCCGGAAGCCGCTCCTCCTGAGAGGAAGGAGCCTCATCCGGCACAGATCCTCCCTGCTGTTTCACTTCTCCCAACAGCTCCTGAAGGCTTGCCGCCAGCTCCTTCTGCAGATTCATGGTGCTGAATTTATTTTCCACATCCATGGTTCTGACACTGATCTCTTCTGACTTTTCAGGCTCCTGCGGCTCCTCTGCCGCCTGCTCCCGTCTGAAAGGCTCTGCCGTTTTCTTTCCGATAATCTCTGTGGTGGGAGAATTCATGACATCTACAGCCTTGTCCTCCGACATCTGCGGTCTGGCTGCGGCTTTCCTCTGTATCTGCTTTCCTGCAGCAGGCTTTGAGGGTGCCGGCTGTTCCTCCGATGCCTGCACCTGCGCCTCCTCCGGCACAGCTCTCTTTGCCCTTGAGCCCCTTCTCATCTCCCTGTGGTCGTATTTATACTGCTGGGCTTCCGTCAGCGGCTCATAAAGCATCTTCAGTTCCATGGCCTTGGTTACATATTTGCCCTCGCCAAACCACAGAATCAACTCATCGCACTCTTCCACACATTTCTCAGTTATCCCGGCCCGATGATACAGATAAGCCAGCTCATAGCCCCAGCGCTCGGTATACTCCGCCTTCTTCAGCTCCTCCAGCACCTCGATGCGCTCTTCCAGGCTCACATCCTGTGCCTGATACAGCCGATACTGTAACACAAAACGGCCGGAATCCTGGGGCGCCGCCTGCACAAAAGCCTTATAATATTCAATCGCATCCACCAGCTCCTGCAGCCGTATGGAAAGCTCGCAGAGAGCATACAAAATCGTGCGGCTCTGCGGGTTCTTGTCATAGGCAATGAGGAGAATATTCCTGGCATCCTCATACCGCCGGTTGATTTTGTACAGATCGCTGATAATGCAGAGCATCTTTACACTCTTGACTCTCCGCCAGTCGATCTCATCCGCGATCTGGGCCGCTTCCTCGTATTCTCCGTCCGCTATTAAATCCTTGATTTCATCCGTCCGGATTCTGTATTCCGCCTTGTCCAAAAGTACCACCTCTATATATAAATCATCACTTTATCTGTAAGTCATGCAAAAAACATACGTATATAGCATAACATAGCCCATAAACAATGTCAAAACGAATGGAAAAGAAAATTAAAAACTTTTTGTGAAATTTTTTGTGAACAATAACCGATCGCTGAGTCCGGCAAATTCCGCCAATGTCAGCACCTCCCCCCGAACTGCGGCGGGAAGTCCCATTTCCAGGAGTGCGTCCGTCACCTGCTCCCTGGTCACCTGCAGACTGGCGGCGTTGGCCAGACTGTTGGCCAGAGTTTTCCGGCGCTGGTTGAAGGCCGCCCGGATCAGGGCAAACATAAATCTTTCATCCTGAACCGTCACCGGAGGCTTCTCATAGCCCACCAGCCTGATCACCGCGCTGTCCACGCTGGGGCGCGGAAGAAAACAGCTTGCCGACACCAGTGTCAGGATCTCAGGTCTGGCATAATACTGTACTGCCAGCGACATTGCCCCGTAGTCCTTCGACCCCGGCCCGGCCTCCATGCGCTCCGCCACTTCCTTCTGCACCATCACAGTGATACTCTTAACAGGCGCTCCGCACTCCAGTAATCTCAAAATCACCGGTGTAGTAATATAATATGGAAGATTGGCGACCACCTTGATGGGTCGGCCTCCATTGTACTCCTCCACAATTCCGCTGATATCTGTTTTCAGAATATCTTCATGGATGACCGTCACATTATTATAGGAAGAAAGTGTGTCCTCCAGAACAGGCAGCAGATGGCTGTCAATCTCCACCGCCGCCACTCTGCCCGCGGCCTCCGCCAGATACTGTGTCATGGTGCCGATTCCCGGACCAATTTCCAGCACGCAGTCATCCTTGCCAATTTCAGCGCCGGAAACAATCTTCTCCAGCACGTTCGCGTCAATCAGGAAATTCTGCCCGTATTTTTTCTGTGTTGTAAAGCCATATTTATTTAAAACCGCCATCGTATTGAGCGGATTTGCCAGATATGCCATATATTCCCTCTCAAATTGTGTTTTTATTTTTGCATCTTATACAACCGCAGGGCATTCCCCCAGGTGATCTCCTCCACTCTCTCTGTGGAAATTCCCTTAATTTGTGCGATCTGCTCCACCACCAGCGGCAGATTTAAAGAGCTGTTGCGCTTGCCGCGAAAAGGCACCGGCGCCATATATGGGCAATCTGTCTCCAGCACAATCTGCTCCAGCGGAATACTCCCCACCACCTCCCGGAGCACCCTCCCGTTTTTGAAGGTAATCACGCCGCCGACTCCGATAAAAAAGCCCAGATTCACAAACAGTCCGGCCATCTCTTTCGAATAGGAAAAGCAGTGTACCACACCGCCGCAGTCTTCTGCATGCTCTGCCTTCATCAGGTCATAAGTATCCTGAGCAGCGTCCCTGGAGTGAATAATCACAGGCTTTTTTTCGCGGATGGCAAGCTGAAGCTGCGCGGCAAACCACTCCTTCTGAAGCTGACGGGCCGGTTCATCGTAATAATAATCCAGTCCGATTTCTCCGATGGCCACACATTTCGGATGCCTGATCAGCTCCTCAATCTGCCTGAAGTTTTCCTGCGTCAGCTCTGCCGTGTTGGATGGATGAACGCCAAAGGCGGCATACACAAAGGGATACTGCTCCGCAAGAAGGCGCGTTGTTTCATTGGAGGAAAGGCTTGCGCCCACGTTGACAATTCTTCGGATATTGTTCGTCTCCATAGACAAAAGCAAAGAAGCCCTGTCCTCGTCAAAGGCCTCATCATCATAATGCGCATGTGTATCAAAAATCATCTGAAAAATCTCCGTTGCTGTAAATAATAAAATCTCTGAAATAAATTACCCCAAAATACCTCTGAAAAAATTTGCTGAAAAAATTTTTAAATTTCCCCAAAAAAGGACTTGCATTTTTCAGGCTGCTGCTTTATAATAGCTTCTGTTCTCACCAAGCGCGACTAGCTCAGCTGGCAGAGCACCTGACTCTTAATCAGGGTGTCCAGGGTTCGAAC
>JAJQID010000227.1 GCA_021199405.1 Lachnospiraceae bacterium | reverse complement strand
CCGGAACGAGCCTTCTGACCCTTGTGACCCTTACCAGCAGTCTTTCCGTTGCCCGAACCATGTCCGCGGCCTCTTCTAAAATTATTGCTGTGTTTGGAACCTTCTGCAGGTCTTAAATTAGATAATTCCATGCTGACTCCCTCCTTTCCCTAAGCCTCTTCTACTTCTTCGACTTTAATCAGATGTCTCACCTGCTGGATCTGACCCCTTGTGCAGGGATTATCCGGCAGAATGATGGATTTATTGATCTTCCTGAGTCCCATGGACTGAAGGGTCGCTCTGTTTTTCGGAACCGCTCCAATAGGAGACTTCACCAAAGTAATTTTTAACATTTGTCTGCCCTCCTTAAGCCAGTATTTCTTCGACAGATTTACCGCGCTTCTTCGCAACCTCTTCCGGGGTCTTTAACTGGCTTAAGCCCGCAATGGTTGCCAGAACGACATTACGCTTGTTGTTGGATCCCAGAGACTTGGTACGAATATTCTGGATACCTGCCAGCTCACATACCACACGTGCAGGACCTCCCGCGATAATACCGGTACCTTCAGGGGCACGCTTCAGCAAAACGCTTGCCGCGCCGTACTTGCCGATAAAATCATGAGGAATGGAATGATTCTCATCCAGAGCGATAGCCACCAGCTGCTTTGTGGCATCCTCCTTACCCTTGCGGATTGCTTCCGGAATTTCCACGGCCTTGCCCAGGCCCGCGCCTACATGACCATTCTTGTCGCCTACGACCACCAGCGCTGTGAAACGGGAGTTACGTCCACCCTTGACAGTCTTTGATACACGCTTCAGAGTCACAACTTTGTCTTCAAGCTCTAACTGACTTGGGTCAATGATTGTACGCTTCATGTGTTGTATCCTCCCTTTCTAAAATTCCAGGCCGGCTTCTCTTGCCGCCTGTGCCAACGCTGCAACCTTGCCCTGATAAATGTATCCGCCTCTGTCAAAAATGACTTCGGTGATTCCCTTTTCCAAAGCTCTCTTTGCTACGATAGTGCCGATATATGCCGCCGCCTTAACGTCATTGGTCTTGTCAAGCTCCGCCTTGATCTCTTTCTCAACAGTAGAGGCGGAAACCAGTGTATTCTGAGCAGTGTCGTCAATGATCTGAGCATACATGTGATTGTTGCTTCTGAAAACTGCCAAACGCGGTCTGGAAGCAGTGCCGTTCAAATGGCGGCGCATTCTTCTGTGCTTTTTTGCACGAATTTCCTGTCTGGATACTTTATTAACCATTTTCACACTCTCCTTATTTATTTCTTACCGGTCTTGCCGACTTTCCGTCTGATCGTCTCATCCGCGTACTTGATGCCCTTGCCCTTGTAAGGCTCAGGTCTCCTCTTATCTCTGATCTGCGCCGCAAACTGACCGACCTTCTCCTTGTCGATGCCCTTTACGGTGATGATATTATTCTCCACAACAGTCTCAATACCCTCGGGATCAACCATTTCTACCGGATGAGAATAACCCAGGTTCAGCGTCAGCTTCTTTCCGGACTTGGACGCTCTGTAACCAACACCGTTGATCTCCAGCTTCTTGGCGTAGCCCTCAGTAACGCCCACGACCATATTGTGAATCAGTGTCCTGGTCAGGCCGTGCAGGGACTTCATTTTCTTTAAGTCATTGGGTCTTGAGACGATAATCTCGGCACCCTCCTGCTTAATCTCCATCTCAGGTGCAAGTACCCTTGTCAGGGTTCCCTTGGGACCTTTTACAGTCACTTTATTATTTTCTGCGATCTCCACCGTAACTCCTGCGGGGACAGCGATTGGCATTCTTCCTATACGTGACATGCCCGTACCTCCTTGTGATAATAAGTCGTCTTACCAGACGTATGCCAGCACCTCGCCGCCAACCTGCAGCTCTCTGGCCTTTTTGTCCGTGATCACACCCTGGTTGGTGGATACGATGGCAATTCCCAGGCCGCCCAGTACCTTCGGCATATCCTCCTTGCCGGCGTAAATACGCAGACCCGGCTTGGAAATCCTCTTGATGCCGCTGATCGCTCTCTCGCTTTTATCCGCACTGTATTTTAATGTGATCACAATATTCTTGAAATTGCCGTCCGGTACGACATCGTACTTTTTAATATATCCTTCGTCCAACAAGATCTGCGCAATCGCAAGCTTCATCTTAGAAGACGGAATAGACACAGTGTCATGCTTCGCGGTGTTCGCGTTGCGAATTCTCGTCAGCATATCTGCTATCGGATCGCTCATACCCATGATTTGTTCCTCCTTAATTATTATTTACCAGCTTGCTTTCTTCACGCCGGGGATCTGTCCTTTGTATGCCAGCTCGCGGAAGCAGATTCTGCAGATGCCGTATTTTTTCAAAACGGAGTGCGGACGTCCGCAGATACTGCAGCGGGTATAAGCCTGCGTAGAAAATCTCGGTTTGCGCTGCTGTTTCACTTTCAAAGATGTCTTTGCCATGAATTACCTCCCTGTTATTTCGCAAACGGCATGTTGAACAGCTTTAACAATTCACGTGCCTCTTCATCAGTCTTTGCGGTAGTGACGATAATGATGTCCATGCCTCTTACCTTGTCAATCTTATCGTACTCAATCTCCGGGAAAATCAGCTGCTCCTTGATGCCAAGGGCATAATTGCCTCTCCCGTCAAAAGAATTGGGATTAACGCCTCTGAAGTCACGCACGCGGGGAAGAGCCAGGTTAACCAGACGATCCAGGAACTCATACATCTTCTCGCCGCGCAGAGTTACCTTGCAGCCGATTGCCATGCCCTCACGGATCTTGAAGTTTGCGATGGCGTTTTTGGCTCTGGTAATCACTGCCTTCTGGCCTGTGATGGCTTCCATATCCCTGACAGCGCCCTCTAAGGCTTTTGCATTGTCCTTTGCTTCGCCAACACCCATGTTGACCACAATTTTATCAAGCTTCGGGACTTCCATTATATTTTTATATCCGAACTTTTTTGTCATAGCGTCGACAATCTCGTTCTGATATGTCTCCTTCAGTCTTGCCATGAATTTAATCTCCTTCCTTCAGAATCAGTCGATGACATCGCCGGTAGCCTTCGCGATGCGGACCTTCTTGCCGTCCTTCATGCCAAAGCCAACCCTGGTGAGCTTTCCCTTGTAAACCAGCATAACGTTGGAGCCATCGATAGGAGCTTCCTTCTGGACAATACCGCCGTTGGGATTTGCCTGGCTGGGTTTGGTATGTCTGGATACCATATTGATGCCCTCAACAACCACCCTGCGGGTCTTCAAATCCACAGATACAACCTTGCCCTGCTTGCCATTATCCTTGCCGGCGATCACCTGAACTGTATCACCATTTTTAATTTTCAACATAATAATGGCACCTCCTTATAACACTTCGGGAGCCAGA
>JAJQID010000247.1 GCA_021199405.1 Lachnospiraceae bacterium | reverse complement strand
CCTCCAGACCGTCCAGCTCCTCTGCCTGACCGCAGTCGATGCAGCAGCAGATAACCTCATAGTCAAAATTCTCCTTCAGCCAGGGAATAATCGCAGTGGTATCCAGGCCGCCGGAGTATGCAAGAATCACTTTTTCCTTCATAATAACAAATCTCCTTTTTCTTTAGAACTTCTTTCAGGCTTCAACCACTATATACCATTCTTTTCATAAAATCAACCCCAAAAACAAAGAAAATGCAAAAAGTTTATATAAAAACTGCATAAATTGAAAAACCGGCTGCATAAATAAAAAAACTGTTGCATAAAAATGAAAACGGGTGTATAAAAGAAAAACGGGAATGACTCTGTCATAAACCTCTTGTAATTTTATTTCAATTCAAGTATGATGGGAGTGTTCGGGATGAAAGTCCCATCGACACGGAGAAAGGATAAATCATGGTCAAAGTCGGGATCATTGGCTCCACAGGCTACGCAGGCAGCGAGCTTGTGCGTATTTTGTTAAATCACAGGGATGTGAAGATTGTATGGTACGGAAGCCGCAGCTACATAGAGAAACCATATGCGGAGGTTTATCAGAATTTTTTCACGCTGGTGGATGAAAAGTGTATGGACGACAATCTGTCCGCACTGGCTGATCAGGTGGATGTGATTTTTACCGCCACGCCCCAGGGATATCTGGCGGGGCTTCTGACGGAGGATATTTTAAATAAAGTAAAGATTGTGGACCTGTCCGCGGATTTCCGCATCAAGGATGTGTCTGTATATGAGAAATGGTACGGCATTGAGCACAAATCTCCACAGTTTATCGGGGAGGCGGTTTATGGGCTCTGCGAGGTCAACCGTGAGGAGGTAAAAAAGGCCCGGCTGGTGGCCAACCCTGGCTGCTATACCACGTGCAGCATCCTGGCCTGCTATCCGCTGGTGAAGGAGGGTCTGATTGACGCGGATACCCTGATCGTGGACGCCAAATCCGGCACCTCCGGGGCAGGAAGAGGCGCCAAGCTTCCCAATCTTTTCTGCGAGGTCAATGAGAATATGAAGGCATACGGCGTGGCAACCCACAGGCATACGCCGGAGATCGAGGAGCAGTTGAGCTATGCCGCGGGGCAGCCGGTGGTGATCAGTTTTACGCCTCATCTGGTGCCCATGAACCGGGGGATTCTTGCCACCTGCTACGCGAAGCTGAAGCCGCAGGCGGACGGTTCGCTCCCTGAGGAGGCACAGATCTGCGCCGCCTATGAGAAATATTATGGGAAAGAGTATTTTATCCGGGTCCTTCCCAGGGGAAGCCTTCCGGAGACCAAATGGGTGGAGGGCTCCAATTTTGTGGACATCAATTTTGTGCTGGATTCAAGAACCGGCCGGGTGATTATGCTGGGAGCGCTGGACAATCTGGTCAAGGGAGCCGCAGGACAGGCCGTGCAGAATATGAACCTGATGTTCGGCTTCGCGGAGAATGAGGGACTGACCCTGGTTCCCATGTTTCCGTAGGCGGAGGGAGAATACAGATGAAAAAGGACTACAGCATCCGTCCCATGACAGAGGCGGATTATGACGGCGTATTTTCCCTCTGGGGAACGATCACCGGCTTCGGCATCCGTTCCATTGACGATTCCAGAGAAGGCGTGGCCCGTTTTCTGAAGAGAAATCCCGGTCTCTCCGTGGTGGCCACAGCAAACGGACAGATTGTGGGAAGCATCCTGTGCGGCCATGACGGCCGCCGGGGCTGCCTGTATCACGTCTGTGTAGCGGAAAGCTACCGACAGATGGGCATAGGCCAGAGCATGGTGGAAGTCTGCGTCAAAGCCCTGGCTCAGGAGGGGATCAATAAAGTCAACCTGATCGCCTTCCGCCGCAACGCCGTGGGCAACATGTTCTGGGGCAAGCTTGAGTGGATCTACCGCGACGACCTGAACTACTACGATTTGGCATTAAATAAAGACAATTACACAGTGTTTATCAACTAGCGTACGGAACTTTACAGAAAGAGAGAATTACCATGAAAATCATCTCCGGCGGCGTCACCGCCCCCAAAGGCTTCGAAGCTGCGGGCGTGGAGGCCGGCATCAAATATCAGAACCGAAAGGACATGGCCCTCATCTACAGCGCCGCTCCCTGCATCGCGGCCGGCACCTTCACTTCCAATGTGGTGAAAGCCGCCCCCGTTCTCTGGGATCGCAAAATTGTGGAGGAGAGCAATGAAATTCACGCAGTAGTGGTTAATTCCGGTATCGCCAACGCAGCCACCGGCAGGGAGGGCTTTGCCTGCTGTGAACAGACTGCCCGGGCTGTCGCAAAAGCCCTCTGCATTCCCGAAGACAGTGTGCTGCTGGGCTCCACCGGCGTCATCGGTATGCAGTTGAAAATGGACAGAGTAGAAGCGGGAATAAAGCTTCTTACAGAGGCAAAGACGTCCTCCACATTCTCCGCCCATGATGCGGCCTGCGCCATTATGACCACGGATACCATTTCCAAAGAAGCTGCCGTGGAATTTCAGATCGGTGGCGTGACAGTGATCATGGGCGGCATGTGCAAGGGCAGCGGCATGATCCACCCCAATATGTGCACCATGCTGGGTTTTGTGACCACCGACGTGCTGATCACAAAGGAGCTGCTGACTGAGGCGCTGAAGAAGGATGTGGCGGATACCTTCAATATGATCTCCGTGGACGGGGACACCTCCACCAACGACACTCTGCTGGTGCTGGCAAACGGCCAGGCGGGCAACCCGATCATTGACCGGAAGGGCGAGGACTATGACAAATTCTGCGAGGCTCTTCATTATATCAACGAAACCCAGGCCAAACGCATGGCCGGGGACGGTGAGGGCGCGACAGCGCTGTTTGAGTGCCAGGTGGTTAATGCCGACACCAAAGAGAATGCCAGAACCCTTGCCAAAAGCGTGATCTGCTCCTCCTTAAGCAAGGCGGCCATCTACGGTCATGACGCCAACTGGGGCCGGTTTGTCTGCGCCCTGGGCTACAGCGGCGTCCTCTTTGACCCGGAGAAGATCGAGCTCTCCTGCCGCTCCAAAGCCGGAAATATCCTGATTTACAAGGACGGCGCGGGCACCGACTACAGCGAGGAGGAGGCTACAAGGATTCTCTCCGAGCCCGAGGTCACCGTATACGTGGACATGAAGATGGGTACCGAGCACGCCACCGCCTGGGGCTGCGACCTGACCTACGATTATGTAAAGATCAACGCCGACTACCGCTCCTGAAACTACACAACGAAAAGGAAAAAATCCAATGGACTATATGGAAGACGCCATGAAAAAAGCGGAGGTCCTCATCGAGGCCCTTCCCTATATACAACAGTTTAACCGCCGCATCGTCGTCATCAAATACGGCGGCTCCGCCATGAGCGA
>JAJQID010000169.1 GCA_021199405.1 Lachnospiraceae bacterium | reverse complement strand
CTCTGCTGCATGTATCTCAGATTTCCAGAGAGCGCGTGGAGAAGCCCTCCGATGATTTTTCTGGGGGACAGGAGATCCCTGCCAAGATCACGGACTTCAACGAGGAGACCCACAAGATCAGCCTGAGCATGAAGGCTCTGCTTCCTCAGTCTCAGAAGAGCAGAAGAGAGAAGGAGCCGGAAGCGGATGTGGTGAGCGTGGATATTGAAGCGGAGATCGCAAAACAGAAGGAAGAGGACGCCGAGTAAGGCGGTTTCATCGGTCAATTCAATTAACGTAAAAAGAACCCGCAGGACACAGAGAAAGGTCCTGCGGGTTTTGTGCTGAAAAATATCACGGGAATATTTCCTGATATTGAGCGGGGCAACAGTCTGAATGGCGGCTGCCCGGGAAGAACGGGTCTGATGGGTCAGGTGTTTTTGATGATCTGGGTGATCAGGTGTTCCGCGTACCGCTGAAACAGCTCCTTATTCTTTTTGGTGTCCGCTGTGATCTCGAACCAGGTTACACTGTCCTTCAGATCTGCTTTGTAGTAGGGCTCAACCACCGGAGAAAACTGCTTCAGAAAGTATCCTCTGCGGCGGGTGTAGCAGGTGGCGGCGGTGGCCTGCTCGCGGTATTCCTTCTCCGCAAAGGAAGCCACGGATTTGTGGTAGGCGGCGTCCAGGGCGGGAATGTAGTAGTAATTTTTATAATTGGAATAATAATATTTCAGCTCGCCGTCCAGCACCGGCACCCTGAGCAGGAGCTTTCCGCCCTCCGCCAGCAGAAAAATACCGTCGTACTGGAGGGAGAGAGTCCTGGGCAGGGCGTTTTTCAGCGTCAGCTCCATGGTCAGTTCGTAGACGGCCTCTCCCCGGTGATTTTTGGTCCTGACCATGGCGGCCTTCCTGATTTTGGGAAGCTTTTGAATGACGTCTCCGTAGGAAAGCATGGGCAGGATGGCCAGAAGCCCTTTCATATCGTCCAGGTTATGCTGCATCAGCGTATCCCGGATCTGATCGTCGGGATTTGCAGCATAGGATTTATATAACTGAATCAATTCCCCGCCATTGTAGGGGTCTTCTCTGTACAGTCCCATGAATTCCTCCACGGTGCGCTGCCTGCAGTCGGGCAGAGCCAGTCTGTCGCGCCAGGGGCTGATTTTTTTGTAGAGATCAATGTTCTGCAGACTGTCCAGAGGAAGATTCACTTCATATTTCTCCGCCTTCTTCATCAGATAGGAGATGTCGAAACGAGTGCCGTTGTAATGGACCACTACAGAATACTTGTCCAGCATTTCACTGAGGCGTACCAGAAGGGCTTTTTCCTCCTGGGCTGACTCCGCCATCAGCTGCTGCAGATACCATTTCCCATCATGGAAATCAGCCAGCCCGATCAGGTAAAGCTGTGTTGTGTCCGGAGAGAATCCGGTGGTCTCAATATCCAGAAATAATATTTCCTCCAGCGGAGCGAACTGCTCTATGGGGTAAGCGGGGGTAAACTGCTCCAGACATTCTCTGGAAATATACATGGCGGCCTCCTGTGGTAAAAAACGAATAGTAACTTTAAGAGACATTATATCAGAAACATTAGGCAAAAGGTAGGGGGAGTTTGTCAAAAACTTTATGAAATGTGGCATTGAAAGGGAATTTTGTTTATGGTAGAATGTTCACGATGATTTGAGATGGATATGTCTGCTGATACGGACATCATTATATATAAAAGTTGTATAATATCCATGCTCTTAGTCATGCAAGCATGACACGAGCCTGTCTATTGACAACACTTAAAAAAATATTGCGAACACAAAGGAGACGAGATATGCCTGTTTATTACCATTCCACAAGAGACAGCAGTGTCACGGTTACGGCCTCCCAGGCTATTCTTCAGGGACTGTCTAAGGACGGCGGCCTGTTTGTGCCGGATCACATTCCGGGGCTGGATAAAAGCCTGGAGGAATTGTCCCGGATGGATTACCGCCAGGTGGCTTATGAGGTGATGAAGCTTTTGCTTTCCGATTTTACGAAGGAGGAGCTGGAATACTGCATCAACAGCGCGTATGACGCAAAATTTGACACAGAAGCAATCGTGCCGATGAGGTACGCGGACGGGGCATATTTTCTTGAATTATTTCACGGACGGACCATCGCTTTTAAAGACATGGCGCTGTCCATCCTTCCCTATCTCATGACAGTTTCTGCCAGGAAAAATCAGGTCAAAAATGACATTGTCATCCTGACTGCCACCTCCGGAGACACCGGCAAGGCGGCGCTGGCTGGCTTTGCAGATGTGAAGGGAACGAAGATCATTGTTTTTTATCCCAAGAACGGAGTGTCCGCCATCCAGGAAAAGCAGATGGTGACTCAGAAGGGGGATAACACCCTTGTGGTGGGAATCCACGGTAACTTTGACGATGCCCAGACCGGAGTGAAAAAGATTTTCGGTGATGAAAAGCTGGCAAAGACCCTGGATCAGGCCGGCTTCCAGTTTTCCAGCGCCAACTCCATCAATATCGGCCGCCTGGTGCCTCAGATCGTTTATTACGTGTACGCATACACCAGACTTCTGGGCGAGGGCAGGGTGAAAGCCGGAGAGGAGATCAACGTGGTTGTACCCACCGGCAACTTCGGCAATATTCTGGCGGCTTATTATGCAAAGGAGATGGGGCTTCCGATTCATAAGCTGATCTGTGCCTCCAACGACAACAAGGTGCTGTATGATTTCTTTTCCACCGGCACCTATGACAAAAACCGGGAGTTTGTGCTGACCACCTCCCCGTCTATGGACATTCTGGTCAGCTCCAACCTGGAGCGCCTGATTTATAAGATCGCAGGAGAGGACGCGGCCCAGAACGCAGAGCTCATGAGACAGTTGTCCGCCGGTGGTGTGTATTCTATTACGGATACTATGAGAGAAGGGCTGAAGGACTTTGTGGGCGGCTGTGCCACTGTCAGCGAGACCAAAGAGACTATTCGGCACATTTATGAAAAGGACCAGTATGTGATTGACCCCCATACAGCGGTAGCGGCCTGCGTCTATGAGAAATACGTACAGGAATCTGATGATGACCATGTGACTGTCATTGCATCCACCGCCAGCCCTTACAAATTCACCAGAAGCGTCATGGAGGCCATTGATCCTGCCAGTGCCGATGAGGAGGATTTTGCTCTGGCGGACAGGCTCAGCGAGCTGTCCGGTGTCAGGGTTCCGGCAGCTGTGGAGGAGATCAGAAACGCGCCTGTGCTGCATAAGACGGTCTGTGAAAAAGAAGAAATGACAAATGTAATTCTGGAGTTCCTTCATATAAATTAACAGGGCAGATTTTTCTGAATGCGGCCTGTGCAGCAAATATGGCGACAGAATACTAAAAGAATTTTATAATTTTTTTTGAGAGTGTATTGGAT
>JAJQID010000003.1 GCA_021199405.1 Lachnospiraceae bacterium | reverse complement strand
ATCTTGGGGCCTGTGATATAATCGCCGTACTCCGCAGTGTTGGAGATGGAATATCTCATGCCTGCGAAACCGGACTCAAAGATCAGGTCCACAATCAGCTTCATCTCATGAATGCACTCAAAATAAGCGTTCTCCGGAGCGTAGCCAGCCTCAACCAGAGTCTCAAAGCCTGCCTGCATCAGAGCACAGACACCGCCACAGAGCACTGCCTGCTCACCAAACAGATCAGTCTCGGTCTCATCCTTAAAGGTGGTCTCCAGCACGCCGGCCCTTGCGCCGCCGATAGCCAGAGAATAAGCCAGGGCAAGATCCAGAGCCTTGCCGGTGGCGTTCTGCTGCACCGCTACCAGGCAGGGAACACCTTTGCCCTCCTGATACTGGCTGCGAACCGTGTGGCCAGGTCCCTTGGGAGCGATCATGGTCACATCCACATCCTTGGGCGGAATAATCTGTCCGAAATGAATAGCGAAGCCGTGTGCAAACATCAGCATATTGCCGGGCTCCAGGTTGGGAGCGATGGACTCCTTGTACATGGCGGCCTGCTTCTCATCATTGATCAGAACCATGATGATGTCGGCCCGCTTTGCGGCCTCAGCGGCGGTATATACCTCGAAGCCCTGTGCTTCAGCCTTCGCCCAGGATTTGGAACCCTCATAAAGGCCGACGATAACGTGACAGCCGGATTCCTTCGCGTTTAACGCGTGAGCATGTCCCTGGCTGCCGTAGCCGATAACCGCAATGGTCTTGCCCTCCAGCAAAGACAGGTTGCAGTCCTCCTGATAGTAAATTTTTGCCATATTTTCCTCCAGTCTTACTTGGGAACTCTGTGAATAAACAATTGCTCCGCAGTCACTCCATGCGCAGACTATTCACGAAAGTTCCTCATGAATAAATTACTATATACAAAGCGATATACGCAATGTTAACAAATCTTAATCAATGAATACCACGTTCTCGGCGCCGCGGACCAAACCCACAATGCCGGTCCTAGCGAGCTCCATAATCTCATAATTGGCCAGAAGCTTCAGAAAAGCGTCGATCTTGGACTTATTACCAGTCAGCTCAAACATCACGCTTTCGTCGCAGATATCGCTGACCTTCGCCTTAAAAATCCCCGCCAGAGTCATCAGATGCTCCCGCTCGATGGCGTCCGCCTTCACCTTGATCAGCGCCAGCTCCCGGTACACACTCTCATCCGGCTTCAGCTCCTTGATACTGCGCACATCCACCAGCTTTCCCACCTGTTTCTCAATCTGCTCCAGAACCTCATCATCTCCGCTGGCCACGATGGTAATGCGGGTAAAACGAGGATCTGCGGTAACGCCCGCGGTAATACTCTCAATATTGTAGCCTCTGCGGCTGAACAGACCAGAGACACGGCTCAAAACGCCGGCGGTATTATCTACCAGTAACTGAAATACTTTCTGCTGCATACTCTTCTCCTTTGCCGGGAACGGCAACAAACGCCAACCCTCACCGATTCATTTTAGCAATTTCAATTCTCAATGTCAACATTACAGAATGTAGCTGTTTTTTCAGGAAACTTGATTTATTTTAATCTCCTGTTATAAATTTACCAATTTTGCTCTTGATAAACATAGTACCCATTTACGGTCAACACTTTTTCATAATAGAAACCCTCAATCTCGAAGCTTTCTTCATTGCTGTACCAGGATGGCAAAATAATAATTGCGTTTTCATAATCAGGAATACAGATGCTATATTCTTCGTAATAATCCCACGCATACGCCGTTCCTCCCAGATCTGTCAAGTACAGATATACAGCGCCGTCAGGATCCAGAAGTCTCATCACCTCCGGCGCTGAGGAATTCATGACAACATACACCAGAGATACGTCAGCTTCACGGACGTAATCACAAACCTGTTGCTCATCTGCTCCATTGCACTTGTATTCAGCAAATTTTTTGACAGAGCTGCAATATAAAAGAAAAACAATAGCGAAAGCCGAAAGCATATAAAAATATCTGCGAAGTTTTACTTCTTTTATGTACAATTGTATAAACCATCCTGCCGTCAGACACATTGCCGGAAGTGCGCTTATCAGATGATACCTGTATTCCATGGTTTCGGATCCGTACGTTGTATTGCAGAAAAATAATATCATCGTATTTACAGCAAAAATCATGGACAGCATGCCCGACAGCAGGTCTCCCTTTTTTTGAAAGAATCTAATCAGCGCTGACATAGTGCAGTAAAGGAGGAGCATCACAAATGCTACACGCAGCAAAATATCAATTCCCTGCCATGATAAGACAGTTGTTTCCTCGTACGCAACCCCTCCAAAGAGCTCAAAAAAGCCCAAAATTACTGTAAAAAAATGGGATTGAAATGAGGTTAGCGGAATCAGGCTCATTTGTGACCATTTCGAGTCTGTCGTTACCAGCATATTGACCAGAACTCCCCCCAGGGTCGTGACAACTGTTCCTGCACTATAAATCCAGTACCATACAGAAAATGATTTATCATAGATCAGACAATAAAGAAGATATCCAGCAAGGACAGGAATAATCCCACACACAAACACATAAACACCGCTTGAAAGGCTTGTCAGAAACAAAAGCGTTATATAAAAACTGCCATGATTACTTCATTTCTTTCGGGGTTTCCAATTCTATGGTATGCACGTTTTAACAATGCTGTCAATAACAGAGGAATGAGTGCTTTTACAATATACTGGCTCCCATTAAAGAACATCATATTATAGTAATCCAATAAACCGCTCTGATATGGAATAAATACAATTACCGCGCTTGCCAGAGGATATAAAGTGCTTTCTCCCTCAAAGATCTGAAAAAGCACCCATATAAGCAACAGGCAAAAAATTAAATTGGAGATTGCAAATGCCAGATAAATATTGCCTGTCAGTCCGTATAACGGCAACGCCAGAATAGATGCGCAGTCAAATTCTAAGGTTGTGCCATATGACCAGCCAGAGATGAAAATAGCTTTATTTTCCCACATTTCTATCACATGTAAATACAGCTTTGCCATATCCATGTCGAGCCGCGTATCATACATAAATAAATTGCTGTACAGAATAAATACAAGCTCTGCAATCAGCAACAGAAGCAAAAAAATAACAGTTCTTTTTTCTCCTCGAAATGTCTCTTTATAATCAATTTTGATACGCATTCCACAAGTCCTTCTATAAATTATATTAAGCAACTATTTTTTCCCGGTAGATGCCTGATCACCATGACCGCCAGCAGGAAAATGGTCACAAAAAAGCTGTAATAAGTCAGGATATGACTCTTCCCTGGGAGGGTACCGTAAACATAATCTACCACAGCCGCCGAGGAGGTAAACTCTCCATTGTAGTATAAAACGCTGTTCTCCACCGGTGTAATCACATCCGGCAAGGTGGCCAGCAGACTGATTTGCTCAGAAGCAGAGCTTTCCACCGTTACAGTCCAGCTGTACTGCTCTCCCTTCTTCAAAGAGATTCCCACAGGAAACTCATAAAAACTGCTGGAATTGAATTCTGAAGCTGTCAGACTTGTGGAGAACACTTCCTCCCCTGTGCTGTCTTTGATGGTAAAAAAAACAACTGCGTTCTCATCCTGTATCACGTCATAAGTGACAGCGATGGACATTTTCTGCAAATAACTGAACTGAGGTACAAAATACTGTTCTGTATAAGCTTCGGCGCTCAAAGGTCCTACGCTGATCCGTCCATCCGCACCATTGTGACTCTCCACAGATGTCCGGATTATGCCTATCGGGTAAATCAGAATCATACAGATAACACACACAGCCCCGGCAATCCCATAAAGAAATTTTTTCATAAATTATTCCGCCTTATAAACATGGTACATGATAAAATTATTCTGCTCTACACCCATCTCACCCTCATTCTCCATCACAAGACCGTATGCATCCAAAATACTCTGGCTGATTTCATCACAATTGTAGGTATATAAGAAATAGATATCTCCATCCAGATTGTCCCAGTCCACATCCTGCAAATCCACAAGCTGGTCGCCATCCACATAGTATTCATAAATCAGACGATAAACCGAGAAATTGTATACAACAATATCTTCCTCATCTAAATTTTCCTCCAGATATGCCATAGTCAGATCAGTATTAGGCGTCAGATATTCCAGATCAATGGCCTCTCTGTAACGCTCCACTCCGATAACACAGCAGAATAATAGCAGAACCATCTGATACCATTCCTCCGCATGGCTCCAGGAAAGAGCGAAAAAGACACACAAAAGGCCCAGAGCCGGATAAACATAGCGATCATAATAAATCGGGCTGAAAATCCAGGAAACAATCACGCCTCCCGCACAGGTCAGAAACGGAACCATCCAGCAGAAAACAGAGAAAACATCCAAAGGAGCGCGCTTCCTGAAAATACTTACAAGCCCAATCACACCGCCCGATACCAGCAGAATCAGCGTCATAACCGTAGTATAAGGGACATCTGTGCCAAAGGCCCAGGTAAAATAGGTGAGAATCGTCTCGCCGGTGATCTCCGGAATCCAGTAGGAGGTATTCACTGCCTGGAACTGACCAAGCAATACAAAAAACCACGGCAGATAGGCCACAAACATCAGAACCACTGCAATCAGCCAGTGAAGAAGTTCTTTTCTTTTCCAGAGGAGGAAAGCAACGAAAAGCAAACCGCAGATAATCACAGCTGACACAAAGGAAAAATAATGCGTGTAGGCTGCTCCGACTCCACAGACTGCAAAACAAATCCAGTGTCTGGTCTTCCCAGTCAGATAAACCTCATAGGCCTCCAGGCCGCAGAACGTCACAAAAAACAGTCCCCAGGAATACATTCGAACCTGAACCCCGTACTCCATGGTACAGACCAGAAAGCTTAAGGAGGCGATAAACAGCAGACCAGGGAACAGCCTTTCTGTCTTTTTTAAAACCCACAGACCTCCCCGCAGAAGAGTCAGTGTAACCGGAATGATAACCACAATCTTCTGTACCAGCAGCCGATAGGTTTGCGTCGGAAACAGGATCGCTGCGATTTTCGCTATAATATAGTACAACGGCGGATGTACGTCCCCGGCGGTTCCCTCAATGATTCCCCTGAAATCATTTTTGATCAGGGACATGGTATATGCCTCATCCGTGTGTACATTATTATTAAAACACAGAGAGACCAAAAGCGCTGTCACCAAAAGGGATGCCATAACAATAAGCGCCTGGCCGTGTTCATTCATTTTTTGATATATCTTCTGAGCCGTCAGGCTGATTTTTGCTGTTTTATTATTCATCCAAACCAAACCATCAATTACCCTTACAAATAAATTTCATTCCGCATCGATGCACTTTGACAGAGCCAGGGTGCCGGTGCGGGCCACCTCCACAATGCTGACCGTGCGCAGCATGGCGATCAGCACCTGGATCCTGTCCGGGGTATCGCAGAGCTGAATGATCATCTGGCTCTTGCTCATATCCACAATCTCTGCCTTCAGCATCTGGCAGATATCGATCAGCTCCCGGCGATTGCCAAGATTGTATTTCACCTTGATTAACATCAGCTCCCGGCTTAAGCTGGCGCTCTCCTCGAAGGTTTTGACCTTGATCACGTCCAGCTTTTTATTGAGCTGCTTTTCGATCTGCTCCAGAGTGCGCTGATCTCCGGAGCTGACAATGGTCATGCAGGAAACGGTCGGGTCGTCGGTCTCCCCCACGGCCAGAGAATCAATATTGTAGCTTCTGCGTGCGAAAAGTCCGGCTACCTTGGAGAGCACACCGGAACGGTTTTCCACCAGTACGGAATAAATTCGCTTCATCCTTCCCACCTCCTAAACAACGACCAGATCCATGGGATCGATCAGGCATTCCAGAATCATGGACTCGTCCTTTTCAAGGAACCTGTCCAGCGTCTCCTCACACCCGTCCATATTTTCCAGGCGCAGGAAGGGGATATCATAGGCCGCGGAAAGCCTGGACAGATCCGGGCTGCCTGCCAGATCGATCATGCTGTAGTTGTCGGAATACGTATAATGCTGGTACTCCCGTACCATGCCAAGGACCTGGTTTTTGAGGACAATAATTTTGACCGGCACATGGTGCTGACACATGGTGGCCAGCTCCATCATGGACATCTGGAAGGAGCCGTCGCCGCAGACCGCGATCACCTGTCTGTCCGGTGCAGCCAGCTTGGCTCCGATGGCGGCAGGAATGGAATAGCCCATGGTTCCCATGCCTCCGGTGGTCATGAAACGGCCCTTTTTCACAACATGATAAGCGCAGGACCAGATCTGATTCTGTCCCACGTCCGCCACATAGACCGCATCCTCCGCCATCTTTTCGGAGAGCATGGCAATAAAGGCGGCCGGGTCCACATAGGCCGGGTTAGGAGTTCTCTTCGGCTCCATGGTCTTGCGGTAAAAGGAGAGCTGCTCCAGCCATCTTCTGTGGCTGCCGCCGAAGGGCATACCCATGAAATCCTGCAAAATACTCTTCACGTCGCCCACCAACGGGATGGTAGCACCCGCGTTCTTGCCGATCTCCGCCGGATCCACATCAATGTGAACCAGAGTCTTATTCTGAGTGATCAGGCCTGGCTGGGATACAGCGCGGTCGGCCACTCTGGCCCCGATCATCAGAAGCACATCCGATTCGTTCATGGCCTTGTTGGCGTATGGCTTGCCGTTATTGCCCACCATGCCGAAATACAGCGGATGCTCTGTAGGCATGGCGCTGATTCCCATCATGGTGCTGACCACAGGAATATTATATTTCTCAGCAAAGTCCCGCAGCTCTTTTCCTGCGTCCGCGGTCAGGACGCCGCCTCCCGCGCAGATGATGGGCTTTGCGCTGGTCTCAAGCGCCATGGCAACCCGGCGGATCTGTGGCACATTGCCCTTGACCGTTGGTTTATAGGTACGGAGATTCACTTCCTTCGGATAGGAAAATTTTTTGATCTCCGCATTCTGTATGTCGATGGGCACATCGATCAGAACAGGCCCCTTTCTCCCTGTATTGGCGATATGGAAGGCTTCCTTGAAAATCCGGGGAATGTCCTCCACATTCTTTACCAGATAACTGTACTTGACAAAGGATTCCACAGCGCCGGTGATATCCGCCTCCTGGAACACGTCTCTGCCGATCAGCTCGCTGTTGACCTGCCCGGTAATGATAATCATGGGGATGGAATCCGCATGGGCGGTGGCAACGCCGGTGATCACATTGGTGGCGCCGGGACCGCTGGTAACGGCACAAACACCGGGTCGGTTGGTGATCCGCGCCATGCCGCTGGCCGCGTGGGCAGCGTTCTGCTCCGTGCGGATCAGAATTCTCTGAATATCGGATTTTAATATACTGTTATAAAAGGGACAGATGGCTACGCCGGGATAACCGAAAACAGTCGTAACCTGCTCCTCCTCCAGACACTTGACAATGGCGTCAGCACCTCTCATAGTCTGCTCTACCTCCTTCGGGCATCATTCTTCTTTCATATATTTCACTAAAAATTTATGATAGCACAAATCCGGGCTTCAAACAACTGATTTATTTTATTGTAAAAGTGTTCCGGTTTATGTAACGTGATACCGGCTTACTGAAATCTTAAGAAACGATTTTTCCGAGTGCCTTGATTTATAAAAAGCCATGTGGTAAGATAACCTTTGTTTGTCAATATCGACAGCCCCTCATATTTTGCTAGGCTGTCACAGGAATTCATACGGAAAACAAAAATTAAGAAACATTTAGAAAATATCTGAGGAAATGATGTCCAATAAACTTTTTACTGCTGTTATATGTATTCTGTGTATCTTTGCTCTCAGCGGCTGCGCCACCTCAAACAGCGTCAAAATTGCCAGCTTTGAGGCACAGATCGGCACCATCATTGACAGCATCGAGGATATTAATGAAAATATGAACGCCATCGACGCCGACTCCGATACCGCCGGTACACAGATGCTGAAATACATGAAGGAGCTCTCCTCGGCCATCGACAATCTGGCCGCCGTTGAGGTGCCCTCAAATGAGTATCAGTATGTCAATGACCTGGCGGTGGAAGCCCAGGAATACATCGGTGAGGCGATTACGCTTTACAGCCAGGTTTTATCCTCCGGCACGGAATATGATCCGGATATCGCGGAGGAAGCCTACCAATATTATCAGAAGGCCTGCCGCCGGGTCAGCATCATCGTTTCCCTGCTGCACGGCAACACGCCCTCCGATGTTGAAATTTCTTATCAATAAAAGTCACCGGTTCCTTTAAGAAAGCACAAACTTTCTGACGGCATACGCCACGCCGTCCTCGTTGTTGCTCTTCGTCACGTAATCCACAGTTTTCAGTATCTCCGGCTCTGAGTTGGCCATCCCTACACTGAAACCGGCCTTCTGCAGCATATCAAAATCATTGCCGCTGTCGCCGATGGCCATGGTCTGCTCCGGAGCGATTCCCAGAATTTCATTAAGCTTTAAAAGAGCCGCCCCCTTGGTGGCGCTGGCTCTGGTAAACTCCACGTTGCCCACACCACCGGACACCATCACCAGATCACGGAACTGTCCGCACCAGTTAACAGTCTCCTGCCGGTAAAAAGGCTTCCCATCCGGTCCCGCGGTGAAATTCACCGTCACCTTCTCCGGCCCCTTTGTATAGCTTCTCATGAGCGCCATTACATCCGGCATCTCCTCCCTGCAGGAGCGAAAATATGCCTTGAAAGGCTCGTCCGCGTTCATCCGCTCGATGAGTCCCGCTTTTGAAGAATCGATATATGCGTGTCCATTATAAAAGACATCGCAGATCACCGGCATTTTCATCAGCCCCTCCACCATGGTGAGCGCCTCATCGCGGGACATGGGGTCCTCGTACAGGCACATTTCCCGCTCCAGATCATAGAGGGACGCCCCGTTGGTGCAGATGGCATATTTTAATCCCTTAAGCTTTCTGGCCTCCTCAGGGATACCATAAAAGGGTCTGCCGGTGGCGATGACCACCTGGACTCCGGCGGCAATGGCCTCCTCGCAGGCCCGTCGGTTTTCCTCTGATAGTTTCTTCTGTGTGTCAAATAAGGTGCCGTCCAGATCGACAGCGATCAGTCTGATGTTCATTGTATCATCCATAACTCCGCCTATAGTTAAACTCCGGAAACAAAGAGGCAAAATCCCACAGGCCGATGCAGACATTGCTTCCGTATTTAGAATAGTCCTCACTCTCATAGGTATTGATCTGCGTCACAGCCGTCACCGTCACGTAGGAGCTTTCCAGCGTGCTGGGAACCTCCTCCGGAGATTTTACAGCGAAGCTTATGTAAAAATCAACACACTCCTCATAAATAGGAAATTTCACTCCCGTAAGGAAACCATTTTCCCGGGTCAGCTCGTAGGACCATCCGATTTCCGTATAATCATAATCTGCCATAGACGGCTCCACATACCGGGAAGACGCCACAAGCCAGTTCTCCTCGTCGTAATATATATAAGGGTAGACAGCCATGGCCCAAAGATCGCTATAGGTAAGACTCTGCATATCAAAAACCAGATCATAAAACAGGTCAGAGTACACCTCAGCCGCCGCATTGGCGTCATTATCCGCAAATAAGCCTTCGTAGGCTTCATATAAATTATGCGTGTAATAAAGTCCGATAAAATACAGCGCGCCGGTCTGAGAATCCACCAGCACTTTGATGAGGTCATAAGTTGTGATATTGCCGTCATCGCTGATCAGAGGATTTCCGTTATCCAGGACAATGGTGATCAGCGTTGTCAGAAACATAATGTCGCTGTGATCCTCCGCGTTGTAGACAGCGTACTGGGTGCTGGAAAGCCCCATGACACTTCCATCAAAAAAGTCACTGAAATCATAAAAATAATCCCCCGTGGAATCCTCCCGGTAGAGAGCCTTCAATAACAGTGTCAGAATTTCCCCCGTGGAAAGCGAGCTCTCCAGCTCCATCGCCTCATATCTGGTCCCCTGGGATTTCCGGTACAGGTAGGTAGTATACCTCTCCGCGTCGTCCTCAATATAATTGCTGACCAGTACGCTGGAGATGTTGATCTCCTGATACTCCGCGTAAACTGTCTGATTGTCGGCCCGATCCTGAATGGCAAAGAGAAATTTGGGGGCGAACAGGGCAGCCAGAATAAAACATATCACAAACAAAAGATATTCAAGCCTGCGAAGCATTCTTTTCCTCCCCGGATTTCTCCTCTGTCCCGTCCATTTCCCCTGATCCGTGCTTTCCGTCTGCTCCGGATGAATCCTTCATTTCACGTACTTCCCCCGACCTGGACAGATCCTCCATCCTGCGCATTTCCTCCGCCGGCGGGAAGGAAAGGCGGATGGCGGTTCCCTCACCCACATCACTGACGATCTTCAAAGTGCCCCTGTGCAGATTGATAATGGTCTGGCACAGAGCCAGTCCGATGCCCGCGCCTCCCTGCTTTCTGGCACGGGATTTGTCCACCATATAGAAGGCCTCGGTCACCCGACCAATCTCCTCTTTTGGGATTCCCCTTCCGTTGTCCACCACCGTAATCTGATAGCCGCCGTCCTTGCACCTTTGCCCCCGCAGCACCACAAAGCCGCCCTTTTCCACCGCTTTATTGGCATTGGAGATCAGATTATACAATAAAGAGAGAATCAGATCCGTGTCTCCCCAGATAAACCCCTTCTCAAAGGCTGCCTTCCCCTGAATCTCCTCCTGCTCCCAGACAGGCCGCATGGTAACGCGGATATTTTCCTCCAGCTTTTTCACATCGATGAGACTGCCGTTCAAAGGCTGCCGCTCCACATTGGTCAGCTCCATCAGCTTATAGGAAAGGCTTTCCAGGCGCTTCCCCTGGGAATAAATATAATAATAGGCCTCCCGCTGCTCCGCCTCCGTCATCTTCACGGTATTCAGCATGTCCGCGTATCCGATAATGGAAGCCAGCGGCGTTTTCAGCTCGTGGGCGAAGGCGTTGGTGAAATCCTCCTTCTGTTTGGCTTCAAGCTCCTTCTGGCGGGCCTCCTGCTCCTTCTCCCTGGCGACCTGTTCTTTTTCCGTGATATAGTTTAACAGAGTGTCCGCCATCTTGTCAAAGTTTTTCGCAAGCTCCCCGATCTCATCCCCGGAGCGGTAGCCGCTTCGTCTGGTGTAGTCCCCCGCGGCGATCTGGTTGACCACGCCGCTCAGCTTTTCAATGGGTCTGGTAAGCGCCCTGGAAAGAACGGCTACCAGAACCGCACCCACGCCTAAAAGCACCAGCACGGCAATCCAGTACTGATGCATATAATATTCTCTGTCGGAATAGGTTTCGGAAATGTCCTGATAAATTCCCAGCACAATGGTATTGCTGCCGGTATCATAGGAAATGATCTGCACAAGAACGTGCATTCCCTCATAGCTTTTGGAAAGCTTCTGTATCCCATAGACTGTGTTGTGAGTCTCGTCGATATTCTCCGCCATTTCAACAATATACGAGGTCAGGCTGCCTGCCACTCCCGGCGTCACCAGAATCCATGGATCACTGCCCACAACGATGCTGCCGGAAGCATAGGCAAAATATCCCAGCGTCTGATCACTGGTGCTCAGGGAAATAGAATCAAGAGCTGCCTGTATGGCGTATTCCTCCCCGTAAATCTCATAGGAGGAGTAGGAGGTATCAAACAGATATTGCAGCATCTGAAGCTGCTGGAAGGCCTGCTCCTTCTCCTTATCCAGCAGGCGCTGAAAGTTTGAGTTCAGCATCCAAAGACCGAAGACGGTAAAGGCGGCCGCCAGAATGGAGAGCATGGATAAAAACAGTTTGTCCGCAAATTTCATGAAAGAGAGTCCTCACCCTCCAGACGATACCCAACCTTATAGATAGTGGAAATTTCCTTATTCCAGTCCAGCTTCTTTTTCAGACGCTGAATATGGATGTCCACGGTGCGTCCCATGCCCTCGCTGTCCCCGCCCCAGACCTGCTCGTAGATCCGGTCACGATACAGGGCGATATTGCGGTTTCTGGCAAGCAGCAGCAAAAGGTCGTACTCCTTTAAGGTCAGCCGGATCTGCTCTCCGTTCTTTTCCACTGTGCGGGATACCGTGTCGATCACAATGTCAAATACATGGAGCTGTGTGTCCGCCTTATGATAACGGCGAAGCACCACCTCCACCCGGGCTAAAAGCTCGGCAATTTCAAAGGGCTTGGTCAGGTAATCCTCCGCCCCCAGCTTCAGTCCCTTGACCTTCTGCTGGGTGCTTCCCAGAGCCGTCAGGAAAATCACCGGAATGGACAGGGAATTGGCGTAATTGATCAGCTCATAGCCATCGATTTTGGGCAACATGATATCCAGCAGAACCAGGTCAAAGGGCTCGCTCTCCATGAAATTGGCGGCCTCCTCCCCGTCCGCGGCCCAGACACAGCTGTAGCCGGCTTTTTTTAAGTTCATCCTGATCAGGTTGGCGATCGGCTCCTCATCCTCAGCGATTAAAATTCTGTACATCTTTTACCCCCCCTGATACTTCTGCTGACGCTCCGGTTCTTATACTTCACATCTTCCTTGTGTCAATTCCATTCAGCTCTCTGAAATTCCGAAAAGAATCCCTTCCGCGATGGCCTGCGCCAGCTCCTCCTGATAGCTGTCCGTATTCAGCTTACTGCACTCCTGAGCGTTGGACAGATATCCCATTTCGATCAGCACCGCGGTCATGGTGGTATTGCGCAGGACGGACAGCTCCTGCTCCTCCGTCTTTCTCACCTCTATCTGCGTGTTTTCCCCTATGTATTGCAGAATATGATCCGCCAGTACGCCGCCGTCCGCAGTTCCGGTGTAATAATAGCACTCCAGACCGCTGATGGAGCTGCTGTCCTCATAATAATTGCAGTGCAGACTGATGAAATAATCAGCATCAGCGTTATTGGCCGCAGCCGCCCGCTCCTCTAAAGACAGATACTCGTCAGTGGTTCTGGTCAGAATGACCTTGGCGCCGCTGATTTCCAGAAGCTCTGCCGCCTTCAGACCCACGGACAGATTAATATCGCATTCCTGAACGGAGCCCACAATGCAGCCCGGGTCGTCCCCTCCGTGGCCGGGATCAATCACAATGGTAATGCCCGTCATGCTGCCCGCCGCAATCCCGGTGCTCTCCGTAAAAGAAGAAAAGGCTTCCACGGAGTTGAAGCCGGAGGATTCCGAGGTATTTGAGCCGCTCAGCTGTGCTTTGACCTTCGCAGCCAGAAAAATGGTGAAGGCCAGAACAATCAGAAAAAATATATATTGAAAAGCTCCAAAAAACAAATTTCTTCGTTTCCTGCAAAGGCGTTTTTGGGTCCGGCTGTTTCTGATATTTTCTTTTGCCAGCGAGTTCCTTTTGCTCTGAATATGTCTTTGGCTTTCCCGGGATATTTGCGCCGGCTGCCTGTACTCTGCCAGACAGTTTCCCTTTTTTAACTGTCGGTTCTCTGTCTGATTTTTCCTCTGGAACGATTGCTTATTCTGTCTGGAATTTGTATCCACCGACCGCTTTTTCCCCTCCGGCCTTCGCTCTGTAAAATATTCCTCCTCCAGCAAAATGGAAAGCTGATCCTGTTTCATTCAAGCCTCCTGACAAAACATCCCTTTTTCACCATTTAAGGGTAGTGAAAGCTTGTAAACTTTTTGCAACAAAATTCTTAACTTTTATTTAATTTCTCAGAATATCCCGTATTATGTGGGTGTCCATAAAACAGTTTTCCGGTTTAATGGTTCAGGCATGATTTCACGGTCATGCCTGAACCTCTTTCATCAGTTCATCCAGCGGGATATATCCAATCAGATCATGCTCGATATGGACTTCCTGGCGTCGTTTCCCGCTGCTCTTATCCGGCTTGCCGATATAGATAGCCTGTATCATTTCTCTCACGTTGTAGGGTGTCAGTTCTTCGGCATCGGCATTCTTTTTCGCTTTCCGGATAAACTGTTCAAGGTTGTCTTTCCGGTTCTGTCGGCACGCTGATGATGTTTTCGCAGTTTCTGCACTTTATCGAACACTTCCTGTTCGATGATCACTTCATGTGTGCCATAAAATATTTTCTGGTTTTCCGGAGCGTTGCTGTGCTTTGTCTTATCCCACAGGGAGTTGGTATAAGTTTTGAAATTAACTGTACAGCCCGTGTAGTCCCTGCGTTCTAAAATCGTCACAACTGTGGCAGAGTACCAATGATATGGGAGCGTGTCTGCTTTTGCCGGTGGGTTCCGTCCCTCTTTGCGGTGGTAGGCAGTCGGCGTCAGGATTTTTCTGGTAGTCAGTTCTGTTACGATCTGTCCCGGTCCGCGGCCTTCCATTGCCATGGTAAAGATGAGCTTCACGATCTCTGCGGCTTCTTCATCAATAATCCATTGCTTGGGATTATCCGGATCTTTTTTATAAC
>JAJQID010000287.1 GCA_021199405.1 Lachnospiraceae bacterium | reverse complement strand
GATCAGAAAAATGATGGAGGCCGGCGATTTTGTGCAGGATGAAAAACCGGGCTATTACCTTTACGAGCTGACCATGAAAGGCCGCGCCCAGACCGGTATTGTGGCATGTGCTTCCATCGACGACTACATCAACGGCGTTATCAAAAAGCATGAAAACACCAGAGAGGAAAAGGAGCAGGACCGCATCCGCCATATCGATGTCTGCGGCATGCAGACCGGACCTATTTTTCTGGCTTACCGCAGGGACGAGCTCCTTAGCGCCATCGTTGCCGGGATAAAAGAGGAAACGCCCTGTTTTGATTTTACCTCGGAGGACGGAGTCACTCACAGAGGGTGGACTGTTTTTGATGAAAATAAAATCCGGCAGATTGAGGCTGCCTTTGAGAGCATTCCGCAGATTTACATTGCGGATGGTCATCATCGTGCTGCCTCCGCCGTGAAGGTAGGACTGAAGCGCCGTGAGGAGCACCCGGAATACACGGGCAGTGAGGAATTCAATTATTTTCTCTCGGTTCTCTTCCCGGATGAGGAGCTGATGATCATGGATTATAATCGGGTGGTGAAGGACCTGAACGGCCTGACAGAGCAGGAATTCCTGACAAAGACAGCAGAGAAATTTGTGACAGAACCGTCAGAAATGCCGGTTTCTCCTTCCCGGAAAGGTGAGATCGGTATGTACTTAAAAAGCGGCTGGTATCGGCTGAGAGTGAAGTCGGAATTTGAGAATGATCATCCCGTGGATGGTCTGGACGTATCCGTTCTTCAGAAGGAGCTGCTGGCACCGGTTCTGGGCATTGCGGATCCCAGAACCGATAACCGCATTGATTTTGTAGGCGGCATCCGCGGTCTGAAGGAGCTGGAGCGGCGGGTACATACCGACTGCGCTGTGGCCTTTGCCATGTATCCAACCTCTATCGCTGAGCTTTTCGCCGTGGCAGATGCGGGGCTGCTCATGCCTCCCAAATCCACCTGGTTTGAGCCCAAGCTGCGGAGTGGGCTGTTCCTGCATGAGATAGGGTAGATATTTGATTATTGAAAAATTGTAAAACAGAATGTCATGCGCGGCATGAGCGAAACGGTTTATATATTTTCACATGAACCTTTGGCAGAAATGAATGAAAATGCAACAGGAGAAATGAGATGTGGATTGCAGACAAGTGGAAAGACTATGAAGTTCTGGATACCTCCGGCGGTGAAAAGCTGGAGCGTTGGGGAAATTATGCCCTCGTGCGTCCGGATCCTCAGGTGATCTGGGACACTCCGAAGGAAAATCCCCTCTGGTCTGCCCCTAACGGACATTATCATCGTTCCAGCAAGGGCGGCGGCGAATGGGAGTTTCATAATCTTCCGCAGGAATGGAGCATCTTCTATCAGTCTCTGGGTCTGACCTTTCGTCTGAAGCCCTTTAGCTTTAAGCATACCGGCCTTTTCCCGGAACAGGCCGCCAATTGGGAATGGTTTTCTTCCTTAATAAAGAAAGCGGGCAGACCCATTAAAGTGCTGAACCTTTTTGCCTATACCGGCGGCGCTACTCTGGCGGCAGCCAAAGCCGGGGCAAGCGTGGTTCATGTGGACGCCTCCAAGGGAATGGTGGGCTGGGCAAAGGAAAACGCCCAGATCAGTGGTCTTGCCGCCGCGCCTGTCCGATACCTTGTGGATGACTGCGTCAAATTTGTGGAACGGGAGATTCGCCGGGGCAATCACTATGACGCTGTGATCATGGATCCGCCCTCCTATGGACGTGGTCCAAAAGGTGAAGTCTGGAAGCTTGAGGACAGCGTCTTTTCCCTGATTCAGCTGGCCAGTCAGCTTCTGTCAGAGGAACCGCTGTTTTTCCTGATTAATTCCTACACCACCGGCTTGCAGCCTGCGGTTCTGACATATATGATGTCCACTGTCATCTGTCCGGGGCGTGGAGGAAAAGTGGAAGCCGGGGAAATTGGTCTTCCCGTTTCCTCAAACGGTCTTGTTCTCCCCTGCGGCGCCAGCGGCAGATGGAGTAAAACGTAGTTTATCTTTGCACCTTGCTTCGCAGATACTGCTGAAGGATTTCGATTCCCACGGTATTTTCACCGCCCTCCGGGATAATGATATCCGCATGCATCTTGGTGGGCTCTACGAAGGCCTCGTGCATGGGCCGTACGGTCTCCTGATACTGGGTCAGTACGGACTCCAGGGATCTTCCACGTTCTGCCATGTCCCTGCGGATTCTCCGTGCCAGCCGCTCATCTGCCGGGGTATCCACAAAAATCTTGACATCCATCAGATCCCGCAGCCGGGCGTCATAGAAGAGCAGAATTCCCTCCAGCACGATCACACTTTTGGGCGTGATCCGCAGCGTTTTCTGTGAGCGGTTGTGAACGCTGTAATCATAGGTAGGAATATCTACGGTCTGCCCCGCCTTCAGCTTCATGACGTCCGCCACCATGAGCTCCGTATCGAAGGAGGAGGGGTGGTCATAGTTCAGATGAGACCGTTCCTCATAGGACATGTTGTCATGAGCCTTGTAATAATTGTCATGACCGATGACTACGATATCGTCCCCGAAATACTCCTTGATCCGTTCTACCACCGTTGTTTTGCCGGAGGCGCTGCCGCCGGCAATTCCCACCACCAGAATTTCCATCTTATGTACCCCGCGCCGTTTTTATTTTAAGTCAGTATACAATAAAAATATAAATTTCACAACCGGAGGTTTATAAAAGTCGATTGCTCCGCTATTCGAGCTCCCATAACACTTTTATAAAAAATACAAAAAAAATACAATTTAAAAAAAATATAGCTTGCATTCCGGGCAAATATGTTGTATCATCACTTTTGCTGTGACATGATAGCTGTGAAGCGTGAGGTTGCCATGCGGCGGTAACGGCGTATGGGTTTTCCGTGGAGCGAATGTCAAGTCGAGATACTGACGGCAAGTCACTGTACAAAGCATGTCTGTCATTGAGACAGAAACAACGTGTAGGTCTGACAGGATGATTCCGGGCTCGGAAGCGAGCCCCTTTTTCAAGGTCTGGTCAGGACACACACGGGAGAGTGTACAGTCACCGCTTGTCGTACTTATTTTCAGAAAGTGCGAAAAGGAGGCGACTTTTTTATGGCAAATCAACAGGTAATGAGAATTACACTCAAGGCATACGATCATCAGCTGATCGATGCATCTGCCAAAAAAATCATCGAAACAGTCAAAAAGAACGGATCTCAGGTCAGCGGCCCCATTCCTCTTCCTACCAAAAAGGAAGTTGTGACCATCCTCAGGGCAGTTCACAAGTACAAGGACTCCAGAGAGCAGTTTGAGCAGAGAACCCACAAGAGACTGATCGATGTCATTGCTCCGAACCAGAAGACCATGGATGCTCTGCAGAGAATGGAACTTCCGGCCGGCGTCAATATCGTTATCAAAATGGTCACAAAGTAATTGAATAACCTTCTACTAGAA
>JAJQID010000236.1 GCA_021199405.1 Lachnospiraceae bacterium | reverse complement strand
GCAGCGCCGAGGCACGGGAATTATCAGTCTCTCTGTCAGTAAATTACATCTGAAATAATCATTGACAAAAAGTGGCACCCACTGGAGATCACACCTCTCTTTGATGGGTGCTGCTTTTGTTTGAGATTAAAGGTGAGATTGATGAAGAAACAGTCAGAAAATGGCTCAATGGAGGCAATAAATAATGAAGAGTGAATACAGCCAGTTAAAAGAATATATGGATCAGAGCAATAAGACCGTTGCCGTAACAGGGGCGGGAATTTCTTATCTTTATGGTGTGAGCAGGTTAAAACAAAGCGTCGGCAGACTGAATGCCGGACGAATTTTCTCTGTCTCCTATGTCCGCAAAAATCCGGAGGAGTTCTACAAGGTTATGAAGAACGCTTTCCTGGACGCAACCTTTGTCAAGGGACCGGGTCCTGTCCATAAGCAGCTGGCAGAACTGGAAAAGCAGGGGAAACTCTATGGCATTGTCACCCAGAACCTGGACTGCCTGCATACGATCGCCGGCTCTCAGAATGTGGTAGAATTCCAGGGGAGTTTCCGGGATAACATCTGTACCGACTGCGGGAGCCGTTATTACGATTATCAGATCTGGAACGAAGGACACGAGCCGCGCTGTGAAAAATGTGGGGCGCCGCTGATGCCCACAAGCTTCTGCAGGGATTTTAAAACCGGGGAAGAGGTTTCGCGGGAGAGCATGAACAAAGCTGCTGCCATGATTTCCGAAGCGGATCTGGTGATCGTAATCGGCACTACCGGTTTCCGCAGCAATGAATATTTAAGCCGCATGAGGAAAGAAACAAAGCTTGTGCAGATCAACCCGTCTGAGACGCAGTTTGACCGGATGGCGGATCTGAATATCCGCGCAGATGCGGCGGAGGCACTTGAGGCTGTCATGAACGGATAAGGAGCCAGACGCTTATGAAATTTTCCATTGGAGGCCGGAGCATGAACAACATTCAGCAATTGGCTGATTATATTGACCAGAGCCACAGCATGGTTGCCATTACCGGAGCCGGCATCTCGCTTGCCGGTGGCGGCATCACATACAGTCAGCTTTCTAAAACAGTTCGTAGGGGCGGATTTGGAAGTGATGAGTTCCTGCGCTCTTACGTCAAGGCCATGCACAGCTATAAGCCCAGCTTCAGCCACTACGTGCTGCGCGATCTGGAGGCAGCCGGAAAGCTGATCGGAATTATCACAACAAATGAGGATTGTATGCATACGATGGCCGGTTCCAAAAATGTGGCGGAAATTCAGGGAGGGTTTCAGATCAACCGATGCTCAAAATGCGGCCGTCATTATGACGGGTATGAAATCTGGGAGCAGAAAGACCTGCCAAGATGCGAATCGTGCGGCGGCAGGATTCTTCCCTGGGAGCTTTACAGCCACATCAGTCTCTGGGAGGAGGGCGTACAGAAGGCAAGGGAGTGGATATCAAAGGCGGATCTGATCCTTGTGATCGGAACGAACGGTTATTACGGAGGCGCGTATTGGGATTACCGGAGAAGGGATGCCGTGATTGTGCAGATCAATCCGGGACATACCAGTTTTGACCAGGTCGCGGACCTGAATATCCGGGAGGCGTGCGATGATGTATTTCATAAACTGACAGAAAAGGAGGGTTTTCTGAATGGATATCTCCAAACAGGCATTTCAGATGAAAAAGGCCTTGAATGAGAGCCGGTATACCGTTGCCATCACCGGAGCCGGAATCTCCTTGTGCCGAATCTAATCCATGATTGAATTCGTTGATTCTGATTGCTATAATACAAAGTAATTTCGAGCAACAGAGTTCATTTGGACTGTGGCAGAAACGGGGGAAAGGGAATGATTCTGGAGATAGATGATATTCGCGTCAATATTTATCAGCATGGCGAGAAAGGCTCCTGTTTTTATGTGGCTGAAGCCGATCGTGAAGATGGGAGCGTGGATAATCTTGTTGAGCAACTGGCTGAAAAAGCCGGGGATGCAGCTTATTCACTGATTGTGTATGAGGTGGCTGACTGGAATTCACAGCTTTCTCCCTGGCCTGCAAGAGCTGCGTTTGGAGAAGAGATGTTTGCCGGCGGAGGCGCGGACACTCTTGCCTGGCTGACTGACAAATGTATCCCTCAGCTGAAAGAAGAGAAACTGATACCGGACGGTGTTCCACAGTATACAGCGGGATATTCCCTTTCCGGACTTTTTGCACTCTGGGCATTTCTGAAATCTGACATTTTTGATGGTGCGGCATCCTGTTCGGGGTCTCTCTGGATCGACGGCTGGATGGAATACATCAGAGACCAAAGGTTATCCAATAATGCCCTTATTTATCTGAGTCTTGGCAGTAAGGAAGAGCGGACGAAAAATCCGCTGATGTCCAAAGTCGGTGACTGTACGAGGGAAACCTATGAGATTCTGAAGAAAAATCCTGCGGTGAAAAAGATTACCCTGCAATGGAACAAGGGTGGACATTTCGCAGATACAGATGCGCGACTTGTGAACGGAATATTATGGCTTCTGCAGGCACAGCGGTACTGAAAGAAATTTATCACTGGTACCGCGACAGGATGTGCGGCGATATGAGGCTTTGGCAAAAATGCTGGTGGAATATATACCTGGGGTAGAAATATAATTGGAGTACAATAACGCAAAATATAACGAGTATCTGAATCGGAAAAGAACGGAAGAAGAATGACAGGAGGCTTTCTATGAAAATAAGACTTCTTGCTGTTGATATGGATGGTACCTGTCTGAATCCGCGCAGCAAAATATCAGAACGGACTATGAAAGCACTGAAAGCCTGTTTTGATGCCGGGGTTATGATTGTACCGACAACAGGGCGTGCTTTCAGCTGTCTGCCTTATCAGCTGGCGGGAAGGTCGGATCTGTACAGATATGTCATTTCTTCCAATGGTGCGCAGATTACAGACTGCCGGGACCGGTCTTCTGTTTATCAGGTTCCGATTGCGAAAGAATGTGCCATGAGTCTTCTGGAGAGTTGCCGGAAAGAGCGTCTGGGAATTACTGCGCATATCAGTCAGGAGTATCTGATGCAGGGAAGAGTATTGATGCTCGTCGGGAGAATCATTTACGGGCGGGACGCCGGAAATACCATTTATGTGAAAAACATGTCCGATACAATCAGACGGAGTAACGGCGTTCTGGAGGAACTGCAGTTTTATTTTCTTTCCCGGACGGCAGGAGAAAATATCCGGGATATCATGAAGGGCTTTCCCGAGCTGTCCGCGGCATATGATCGGAGCTATGTCGAAATTTTCTCAGGAGATGCGTCGAAAGGAAATGCACTGTCGGAGTTGTCTTCTTATCTACAGATTGATCCCGGGCAGGTTGCCTGTATTGGAGACGGCGAAAATGATCTGAGCCTGTTTCAGATTGCCGGCATTAAATTTGCGATGGGTAACGCAGTTCCTGATCTGAAGGCCGCAGCGGA
>JAJQID010000186.1 GCA_021199405.1 Lachnospiraceae bacterium | reverse complement strand
GGGTGTCGGAATGGATTTATGATCAGGGAAAGCTTGCAGGAGAAGCTCAGGGTAAAGCTGAGGGAGTATTAGCCGAAAAACGTGCGACAGCGGAACGGCTGCGCGGGCAGGGCTGGCCGGAGGCGGAGATCGCGGTGATTGTGAATGCCGGGATGGACCAGGTCAGAGAGTGGGTTGGCACTGCCGCATCAGTGTGAGGACGCGGAATCTGCGTTAAAATGCATCTTCAGGAAGAGTTTATCTGTAGAATAAAGAATATGAGCGGGCTTCTGATTGAGGCTCGCTTTTTTGTTGCATCAGTCAGCGGGCTTATTTTTTATCTCTATATTTTACTGTAAAAAGAACAGGGTGATTTCTCCGAAAACCATCGATCCGAAAGAATTTTTCCCGGAATGGGTGATAAAATATCCATATCATTCTTTATGATGGAGGGAGAACACAATGGAAGAAAAAAGAATTATCACCGTACAGCTGATCGACGCCTATATTGCCTGGCTGAGGGAGAAAGGGCGCGCTCGGAACACGCTGGACAAGTATCGCCGGGATCTGGGAAAGCTGTATCAATGGCTGGAGGGCCGTTCCCTGACTCCAATGCTGGCGGCGGAATGGAGAGACGATCTTCAGGCTTGCTACGCGGCGACCAGCGTCAACTCCATGCTGGCAGCGGCCAATGTCTTTTTTGAATGGATGGGCTGGCCGGAGCTGAAGCTGAGCTTTCTCAAAATTCAGCGGAAGACATTCTGTGATAAGAATAAGGAGCTGGATAAGGCTGACTATGAGAAGCTCATCGCGGAGGCGAAGAAGCAGGGGAACGAACGGCTTTGTCTCCTGTTGGAGACGGGCTGCGGCCTGGGGCTTCGGGTGTCGGAGATAAGGTTTATCACTTTGGAAGCCGCTGCGGCAGGCAAGGCGGAGATCAGCATGAAGGGAAAAATCCGCACAATCATTATTCCCAGAAAGCTGTCCCGCAAGCTTCGGGATTACGCTAAAAAGCATGACATCAAATCCGGCGAAATCTTTATCACCAGAAGCGGAAGGAGTCTCTCCCGCAGCCAGATCTGGCGGGAAATGAAAAAGCTGAGCGAGAGCGCCGGTGTGGACAGCGCCAAGGTCTTCCCCCACAACCTCCGTCACCTGTTCGCCCGCACCTATTATAAGCAGCATGGGGATATCGTGAAGCTGGCGGATATTCTGGGGCATTCCTCCATTGAGACGACCCGCATTTATCTGATTTCCACTGGGGAGGAGCACGCAAGGCAGCTGGAGATGCTGGGACTGGTGTCGTGAAAATAAAAATATCCATAATTCGTATTATGGATACAAATAGACTACATATAGTATGAAAAAAGAACTCTTGTACTGGTATATTACGCCATTGAAAGCCGGATTGCAAGGGTTATTTTTAATCTTTTTTCACCAGTTTTTCATAAAAGGGCTGGTTTTTGGAGGGCAGAATAGGAATTCAACATAGTTGAGAGACAAATTAATCTGAGAACCTTGTTTTCATAAATATGAATAAAGGGCGCAATGAACAGGACTGTCTGTGTTTTTTGGCAAACAGTCTGGATTCTTGCGCTCTTTTTTTACGTGTTATAAAAAACAATTGAGAGCGTTTCATTAAAGTTATGAAATTACATGCTGGGGACGTTCCTTGGTTCGATAGAAGTATCCATAATACGAATTATGTATACTTCTGGTAGGAGGGGTCAATGACAGAGCAATATATCCGGGAGAGAATATCCTCATTGAGGATTCAGAGAAAGGTATCGGAATACAGGATGAGCCTGGAATTAGGGCACAGCAAGGGCTACATTCAGAGCATTACTTCAGGCAGGTCTATGCCTTCCATGTCAGAATTCCTTTCTATCTGCAAGTATCTTGATGTGACTCCCAGAGATTTTTTTGACGAGGGGATAGAGTATCCCATGATGATGGAAAAGTTGTACGACGAGGTGCGTGAAATGAATCCTGAAAACCTTGAGTTTCTTGTGGAGCTGGGAAAAAGGCTGCACTGAGGCGTCGAAGACTGGCGGAGATTGGATGACGGATGAGCAGTAATCAGAAATCTTTGGCAAAGTTACATATATGGAATAGGAAAACAAACGGTAAGCGTTAAGGAGGCGGCGGAAAGAGGACATGGCGGACAGGGAACTGCGCAAAATGAGCAGAGCGGAGCTGATCGAGATTATTTATGCTCTGCAGCAGAATGAAAAAACATTACGCGCAGAGAAGGAAAACCTGCAAGTCAGGCTGGAGGACAGACTTGTTCGCATGGAAAGTGCCGGTTCTATTGCCGAGGCGGCTCTGAGCCTGAACCATATTTTCGAGGACGCACAGAAAGCGGCGGAGCAATACCTTGCTTCGGTGAAGGAAAATTGCGGGAAAACGCTGGATTCTGTAAATACAGCCGAGACAAAAGAAATGATATCCGCGGCACAGACACAGGCAGAAGAAATGATATCTAATGCGCAGACGCAGTCGGAGGGGATTTTATCTTCAGCGCAAACACAGTCGCAGGAGATTTTATTTTCAGCACGGGCACAGGCAGAGAAAATCATATCCGAAGCAGAGGCCCAGTCCCGGGAAATTTTATCTAATGCGCAGACGCAGTCCGAGGAAATCATTTCCGCGGCACGAGTTCAGGCGCAGGAGGACTTGGACCATGCAGAGGAGGCCTGGCAGAAGCTGGAAAGAAAGTCGGAAGCCTTTAAAAACCAGCGCCGCCAGTTTCTGGAGGAGGCCACAGCCTTCCTTCATCAGCACCCGGAGCTGGCGGAACAGATGGAGGCGGAGAGCAAAAAAGGAGAGACAAAGTGACCGGACTGGATACAACTGCCATTCCCAGCGAGGAGGCGGTAGCGGCGGAGAGAAAGCGACTTCAATATCAGAAAAAATATCGCAGAACCCTGCGCACCACCGTTTATTCCCTGATTGTGGTGGCGGCGGTGGCCGTGTTGGTGGCCACCATGTTTCTGCCTGTATTACAGGTATCCGGCAGCAGCATGGAGCCCACCCTGTCAGATGATGACGTCATTATCCTGTTGAAAACCGGCAATTTTGAGACCGGGGATCTGATCAGCTTTTATTACCAGAATAAGCTGCTCCTCAAAAGGGTCATCGGAGGGCCGGGGGACGTCATTGACATCGATGAGGAAGGAAATGTGACCGTCAACGGAGAGCTGCTGGACGAGCCTTATGTAACTGATAAAGCCCTGGGGGAATGCGATATTACCTTTCCTTATCAGGTGCCGGAGAACCGTTATTTTGTGCTGGGGGACAATCGGGCCACATCCATCGATTCCAGGAGCACGGCGGTGGGCTGCATTGAGAAGGAACAGATCGTGGGGAAGGTTGTTATGAGAATTTTCCCGCTTCGACGGCTGTCATGGATTCGCTGATGATAAATACAGTAAAAAATGTTGCGGGACCATTGGCTTTAAAAGAGATATCTGTTG
>JAJQID010000292.1 GCA_021199405.1 Lachnospiraceae bacterium | reverse complement strand
CTTTGTGGTAAGATAGGCACAGATCAATTGAATTGCTGAAAAAGGATGCACTTTAAGTGGAGGTCGAATTTATAGCCATTTTCTTGCAGGATTAAAATCCACCCCTTGCTTCTTTTACAAAATAAAATCAGGAGATCTTGTTTTGAAGGAGCATGAGGCGGCAAAGTGGCTTTCTAAAGAAGAGCTGGACAGTGTGGACTGGCTGCCGGCGGACAGGAAGCTGATTCCGGAAATCAGGAAGGTGCTGTAAAACAGGAGAGTTTACGATATGCAGGAAATCAGATGCCCCAAATGCGGGGAGGTTTTTCAGGTGGATGAGAGCGGTTACGACCAGATCGCTCAGCAGGTGAGAGATAAGGAATTCGCAAAAGAGCTGGATCGGCGTCAGAAGGAACTGGAGGCGGCACAGGAGCGGGAACTGGATCTGCTGCGCATGAAGGAGGAGAAGGAACGCACGGAAAGTCTTATTCAAAAGGACGCGGAGATTTCTCAAAAAGACCAGAGGATTGCTGAGCTGCAGGCTAGGCTGGAGGCCGGGGAAACTGCCAGGAAGCTGGCGGTGGCTCAGGCGCTTGAGGAGAAAAACAGGGAGCTGACTCTGAAGGCTACGGAAATCGCAAATCTGAAGGGAGAGCTGAAAAATAAGGAAACCGAGGGCCGCCTGAATGAAAAGTCCATGCAGGAGCAGTATGAGGAAAAGCTCCGGCTTAAGGACGAGCAGTATGGGGAGAAGCTTAGGCTTAAGGATGAGCAGATTGAATATTACAAGGATTTCAAGGCGCGTCAGTCCACCAAGATGGTGGGAGAGAGTCTGGAGCAGCATTGTCTTACGCAATTTAACGCGATCCGCATGACAGCCTTTCCGAACGCTTATTTTGAGAAGGATAATGACGCCAGAACCGGCAGCAAGGGGGACTTTATTTACCGGGAGAGCGCAGAGGACGGCACGGAATTTATTTCCATTATGTTTGAGATGAAAAATGAGGCCGATGAGACTGCCACCAAGCACCGAAATGAGGACTTTTTTAAGGAGCTGGACAAGGACCGCAATGAGAAGGGCTGTGAGTACGCAATTCTGGTTTCTTTGCTGGAAATCGACAATGAGCTCTATAATAATGGCATCGTGGATGTGTCCTATCGGTATCCAAAGATGTACGTCATCCGCCCGCAGTTTTTTATCCCGATGATTACGCTTCTGCGCAACGCCGCACTCAATTCCCTGCAATATAAGCAGGAGCTTCAGATTGTCCGCAATCAGCAGGTGGATATTCAGAATTTTGAAAAAAATATGAATGCCTTCAAGGAAGGGTTTTCCAGAAATTACCGGCTGGCCAGCGAGAGATTTCAGACGGCGATCGATGAGATCGACAAGACCATTGATCACCTTCAGAAGACGAAGGCGGCGCTCCTCTCCTCGGAGAATAATCTTCGTCTGGCGAACAATAAGGCTGACGAGCTGAGCATCAAAAAGCTGACGAAAAATGCCCCTACAGTGAAGGCCATGTTTGATGAGCTGAAGGAAGAGTAGAGATTGGGTGCAGTCCTTCAGAAAATGGCTCCTGTGCGATATCTGAAAAACACAGGAGCCAGTATTTTGTGCCGGAAGGATGATAAGTCGCAATAGTGAAAGCCGGCTTCAATCAGCCCTGATTTTTGACAGTGATCTGGCACATTTTCATGGCGGCCAGGGCGTTCAGATGGCTGTCTGGCGTCACACCCGCGCAGCAGGACGCATCCACGCTGACTGCTGTCTCTGGAAGCCAGGCCTTGATCAGCAGAGCATTGGAAATGACGCAGATGTCCGTACACAAACCGCACAGCTCGATCTCTTCGATGGGCTTCTTTTCATTTTCGGAAAATAATGTCTGCGCCAGGCTGACGCTTCCAAAGGTGGGCTTGTCGAAAATCCGGGAACCTCTTTTGGCCGCCAGCTGCTGCAGTTCTTCCGCCAGCTGCCAGCCCCAGGTTCCGGCGATGCAATGCTCCACCGGCAGATTTCGTCCCTCCTGGGTGGTAAGATATTCCTGCGTGTGGGTGTCTCTTGTGAAAATAATCTCTCCAGGAAAGGTCTCGGCTCTGCGGATGACAGCGGGCAGAATCGCCTGTGCCTCCTTCGTTCCAAGACTGCCGGTGATAAAATCATTCTGCATATCCACAATAATCAGATATTTCATGTGTAAATCTCCTATTTAATTTTTGCTTAAAACAGGCCTGAGGTATCGTGTCATCTTTATAGCTTATAGTGAACGGCAGATTATTTTTGTGGTTCACTATAAAACATTGTGATTATACCATATTTCCGGAGATTTATGAACCCTTTGCAGCAAAATTATGACTCACTGGTTACCGGTATTTTTGGCTGCTGAGTCCTTTTCTGTTTTGATGCTGTTATTGCCATTGGTGATAAGTTCATTGGTATTGGAATTACCAGAACTATACGCATTTTGCTTTCCGGCTTTCTTTGAATGTTTTTTGTGATGTCTTTTTACCAGAAGTCCCAGGATGAGAACCACAATGCCCAGAACCACCAGATATGGAATATGAATGATGATCCAGATCGCAGCCTCGCTGGTGCCCTCACAGATGCTCTCCACGCTGCCCATAAAGCCCTGGCCGATGCGCTGCCATACTGTCAGCTCTGCTGTCGGCGTCAGTACCTGTACCTCTCGCAGATACATGGTCACAGTACTGTAATTAATCTGATTATCGTATGTACGCTTCTGGCTTTCCTTGCTTTCCAGCTGATACTGTACCTCGGAAAGCCTCTCCTCGATGGTCAGGATATCCTCCAGACTTTCCGCTTCCTCCAGAAGGGCAATCAGTCTTTCCTGTTCCGTCTCCAGTATCAGAATGCGGCTCTCCAGATCCACGTAGGTCAGTGTCACGTCGGTCACGGTTTCATCGCTGTAGACTACATTGCAGATGTCGGAGACCGCAGTCAGGAAAGCGTCCAGATTTTCCGAGGGGATACGCAGCGTCAGGTTGGAATTTCTGGTGGAGGTATAGGAGCTGTAAGAGCTTCCGTTATAAGTATAGATGTACTCCACGTAGCCGCCGCTTTTGCTGACCTGGGTTTTGATAGCGGAAAGGGCGCTGTCATAGGAGGTGGTCTCCACGCTCATGTCCACTGTCCGGATCAGCTTTCGCTCTGCTGCGGCTTCCCCGGAGACGTCGGAATATTCATAGTCCGCATCCACTTCATATTCTGAGGAATCTCCGGCCGCTTCCTCTGAGTAGCCGTATTCGTATTCAGCTGTTTCCGTTGCGGCGCTGTCGTAGGTGATATTTTCCCGGCTGGCGGTACTGGAGTTGGCTGTGGATCCGGAGCTGCAGCCTGCAAGCAGCAGGATGGATGTGCCAAGGGCGGCACACAGGGTCAGTAAGGTTTTCTTTTTCATGGCGTTTCCTCCCTCTTTCTGAGTATTATGTAGTCCAGGTCATACATAGATATGGCC
>JAJQID010000197.1 GCA_021199405.1 Lachnospiraceae bacterium | reverse complement strand
TGTCCAGCAACGGATTTACCGCCATAAGAAAAAGAAAGGCCAGAATCATCGGGCCAAAATATTTCCAGACGATGGTAAGAAAAAAGTACACTATCACCGTAATCAGCAATAGTGTACCCGTTGATCTTTTCTTTCGTCCCGCGCTGTGCTCCATCCTGTGTCTGCCCTTCCGTCCGTATCCTTATAAATACGCTTTCATTCGTCAGACATAGTATCAGCAAAAAAAATGAAATTATTGATGCGCCAGCACGTTTCCTGAAATTGGCTTCCCAGCCTCCTGTATCGAAAGCCAAATCCGATTCCGTGTTGAATTTCACTTTCCATTCTCCCGCATTGTGAAACCCAAATCCGCTTCGGATTCTATCCCTGTTTCTGCTTCTAATGCATCTGCGCCTTTACATCAGAAACAGCAAATTCCCGGAAAGCCACATTCTGAGGCTCTATGGCGAAGCACAGTTCTTTTCCTGTTTTCGGATGGATCAGCTTAAGGCTGTCCGCGCACAGTGCCACATTTTTTATACCCATATTACGGCCCGCCTCCATACTCTCCGCGGTTCCATATTTCTGATCGCCTAAAAGGGGCATTCCATGGAAGGCCATCTGACAGCGGATCTGGTGAAAACGGCCTGTTTCCAGCTCAATCCCGGCAAGCGCGGTATTTTCATGGTGCTCCAGAATTCTGTACGTTAATATGGCCTCTTTCATTTCTGAAGCTTTCCTGCCTGACGCCCTTCTTCCAGCAGTTCCGGAAACGTCCCCGGAAATCGGAGCCGCTTCAATTTTGGCTCTGCCGCCCTCTTTTCCCATGAAATCCGTCAGCTTTGTCACCACTCCCGGCTCCGGTCTGATTCCCGGCGGCAGATACAGCACCGCCCGGTAGGATTTTCGCATCCGGCCTGCCCGCAGCTGACTGCTCAGCGCCGAGGCAGTTTGGGGATCCTTTGCCACCGCCAGCAACCCCTCCACCGGCTGATCCAGCCGATGTATCAATCCCAGCCAGGAAGACTTCCCGCCGTGGCTCAGATAAAGCTTCAGCTCACTGACCACATCCATCTGCGCTATCCCGGCGCTTTCTGCGGCCAGGCCGACGGGCTTATAAATCACCAGAAGCTGCTGATCCTCGTATATAATCTGTGTCCGCATACATTTCATCATGAACTTCGTTCATGATCCCATTCGCCGTTCGCCGCGAGTGAGCAAGCTCCCTCGGGCTCTCTTACGCTCATCATATCTTGAAACGGTAGCCAACTCCCCAGATTGTCTCAATATACTGGGGCTTGGCAGTATCATATTCAATCTTTTCACGAATCTTTTTGATGTGTACAGTCACAGTGGCGATATCCCCCACTGACTCCATATTCCAGATCTCCCGGAAAAGCTCCTCCTTGGTGTATACATGATTGGGATGCTCTGCCAGGAAGGTCAGCAGGTCAAATTCCTTGGAGGTGAAAACCTTCTCCACTCCGTCCACATAAACCCGGCGGGCGGTCTTATCGATGCGGATGCCGCGAATCTCCACAATATCATTTTCCTTGCTGTGGCTTCCCACCAGCCGCTCGTATCTGGCCATGTGCGCCTTTACTCTCGCCACCAGTTCACTGGGACTGAAGGGCTTGGTCATATAATCGTCGGCTCCAAGACCCAGTCCTCTGATCTTGTCAATATCGTCCTTCTTGGCGGAAACCATCAGAATCGGAATGTTTTTCTTTTCCCGGATGCTCTTGCAGACCTCAAAGCCATCCATGCCAGGCAGCATCAGATCCAGTACCACCAGGTCGAAATCCTCCTTTAACGCCATGTCAAGTCCCGTATCGCCGGCATTGGCAATGGCAACCTCAAACCCGGAAAGCTCCAGATAATCCTTTTCCAGATCGGCAATTTCCACTTCATCCTCAATAATTAAAATTCTGCTCATCTTCATCCTCCTTATGTCAGGACAGCGTTTATTGCCTTATGCCTGCCCCGTATATTTTCTTAATACAAAATGCATACAGGTTCCTTCCCCCTCCTTGCTGGTGGCCCATATGTATCCTCCATGATCCTGTATAATCTTCTTTACAATAGAAAGTCCCAGGCCGCTGCCTCCGGTGCTGGAGTTTCTGGAGGAATCCGCCCGGTAAAACCTGTCAAAAATATTCTGCAGATCCTTCTGCGCAATGCCCTTGCCGTTATCCTCGATCTCCACCCGGATGGAGTCCACTTCATCCAGAATGCGGATGCTGATCTCCCCGTGAGGCTTATCCATATATTTGACGCTGTTGCTGACAATATTGTTGACCACCCTTTTCAGCTGTTCAGGATCCGCAATCACCATGGTATCGTCAGACACCAGATTCTCATAATTTAATGTAAAATTCTGACTCTCCAGATCCATACCGATCTCTTCGATACAGTCAGTAAAATAATCCCGCACCGCAATCTTCAGGAAATGGTAGGGAATCCGGTTATTATCCACGCTGGAATACATGGTCAGCTCATTGATCAGCCGATCCATATCAACAGCCTTATTGTAAATAATCCGGACATACCGGTCCAGCTTCTCCGGCGTGTCCGCCACTCCGTCCATGATGCCTTCCACATAGCCCTTAATGGATGTAATAGGAGTTTTCAGATCATGGGAAATATTACTGATCAGTTCCTTATTCTGCTTCTCATTCTGAAGCTTCTCCTCAGAGTTCTCCTTCAGACGCAGCCTCATATCCTCATAATTGCGGTAAAGGTCGCCGATCTCCCCCTTGCCCAGAGTTTCCAGGCGATACTCAAAATTGCCGTCCTTAATCTCCTGCATGGCATTATTCAGCTCATCAACGGGCTTCAGCACACCCTTATAAATCCAAAAGGAATATATAACGCTGGTCAAAACCAGAATAACGACCATGGAAATAAACATGGATCTCAGAAAAGTGAAGGATACCAGCTGTCTGTAGCTGTCCAGGGCCTCCGGCATCATAACGACAGTGCCGTCCTCCTCATACTCCATCTCTGTGGATATCTCCTGGCGCACATCCTTGATATTTCTGCTCAGAAAATACCCGCCAACCAAAAGGAATGTAACAGAAATCAGGATCAGCGGCACAGCCACAATCACCACCATCGTCACAAGAATTCGCGTTTTCAGTTTCATAAAATCGCCACCCTCACCAACGGAGAAAAATGTATTTCAACAGTCTTTCTTAGTCCGCCGGATACGGTTTCCTCTCTTCCATGCGAAAATAAAGGCGGCGCACTAAGTCCTTCGCCGATATTTTACCATGATTCACTGTCTTTGACAAAAAAAAATACATGAATTATATAAAAAAAGAATAAAGTTATTGACAGATAAAATTTCCATGTTATAATAACGATAACAATTACTATTATTGAGGAAATAACAATGACAGTGAAACACAGTCGGCAGCGGGAATGTATCAAAGGATTCCTGATGACCAGAAATGATCATCCAACCCCAGATACGGATT
>JAJQID010000081.1 GCA_021199405.1 Lachnospiraceae bacterium | reverse complement strand
CCCATCGGTGAGATGTACGGGAAGGCGCCCTCTGTGCGGGATCAGCTGTACACGGACATAATTGCGGATGCGCTGAATATCAAGGAAGTGAAGTTTACGGAGGAGGTGTCCGCCTTTACCACCTATACCTTCAAGCCGCAGCTGCGCACTGTGGGTCCGAAGTACGGCAGGCAGCTGGGAGGTATCCAGAAATATCTGACCTCCCTTGACGGCAACGCCGCTTATGGACAGCTGAAGAACGAGGGTGCGCTGAAGTTCATGGTGAACGACGTGGAGGTAGTGCTGACGGAGGACGATCTGCTGATCGATACCAGGCAGCAGGAGGGCTACGCCATCGAAGCGGACAATACGGTTACCGTGGCTTTAAACACCAACCTGACGGAGGCGCTGATCGAGGAAGGCAACGTCAACGAGATCATCAGCAAGATTCAGACCATGAGAAAGGATGCCGGCTTTGAGGTCATGGATCATATCCGTGTCTCTCTGAATGGAAACGCCGCGCTTTCCGCCGTTATTGAAAAAAATAAGGATGCCGTGGCCGGCAAGGTGCTGGCGGAACAGATCGGGACAGATCAGGAGTTTGCAATAGCAAAAGAATGGAACATCAACGGGGAGAAGGTTGTAATTTCCATGGAGAAATGCTGAAATAAAAAAGCAGACGGGTCAGCTTCCTGACGGAAACTGACCCGGAATTTCAGATTTTTGACCGGAATCAGGCGATTTTTACTTCCTTTTGAGTAAAAGCTGTGTTATACTCTCACTGTATGCATTGAACCATTATGATTTCAAAAACACTCGATAAGGAACTGGCGCAGGATGCATAAGTTATTTCGTGACGGTTCCAAAAACCACAGGAGGCTATGGAATGGCAAAGAAATCAATGAAGAAAAAATTTGACAAGGAGCTCTTCAAAAAAGAAGTAGCTTACAATGTCAAGACTTTATATCGCAGAAATATTGAGGAAGCAACCGATCAGCAGCTCTTTCAGGCGGTGGCCTATGCGATTAAGGATGATATCGTGGACAACTGGATGGCGACCCAGAAGGCCTGGGAGGAGCAGGATCCCAAGATGGTATATTATATGTCCATGGAGTTTCTCATGGGCCGTGCCCTGGGCAATAACCTGATCAACTTAAAGAGCTACGACGATATCAGGGAAGCGCTGGAGGAGCTGGGGCTGGATCTGAATGTGATCGAGGACCAGGAACCGGACGCGGCGTTGGGCAACGGCGGTCTGGGCCGTCTGGCAGCCTGCTTCCTGGATTCTCTGGCAAGCTTGAATTATGCGGCCTACGGCTGCGGCATCCGCTATCACTACGGCATGTTCAAGCAGAAGATCGAGAACGGCTACCAGGTGGAGGTGCCGGATATGTGGTTGACAGAGGGCAATCCCTTCGAGTTAAAGCGCAAGGAATACGCTCAGGAAATCCGTTTCGGCGGTCATGTGGTGACCGTTGCGGATGAGAACGGCAAGCTGCATTTCAGGCAGGAGGGCTATCAGTCTGTGATGGCGATTCCCTATGACCTGCCGATTGTGGGCTATGGCAACGGCATCGTCAATACCCTGCGTATCTGGGACGCGGAGGCCATCAACCGTTTCCAGCTGGACAAATTTGACAAGGGAGAGTATCGTCAGGCGGTAGAGCAGGAGAACCTGGCGCATAATATCTGCGAGGTTCTGTACCCCAATGACAATCATTATGCGGGCAAAGAGCTGCGCTTAAAGCAGCAGTATTTCTTCATTTCCGCTTCCGTGCGCGCTGCGCTCAATAAGTATATGCGCTCCCATGATGATATTCACGGTCTGCCGGAGAAGGTGACCTTCCAGATGAACGACACGCACCCCACAGTAGCGGTGGCCGAGCTGATGCGCGTGCTGGTGGACGATTACATGCTGGAGTGGGACGACGCCTGGGATATTACCACCAGAACCTGCGCCTACACCAACCACACCATTATGTCCGAGGCTCTTGAGAAGTGGCCCATCGAGCTGTTCTCCAGACTGCTGCCCCGTGTGTATCAGATTGTGGAGGAGATCAACCGCAGATTTGTGGATCAGATTTACCGCATGTATCCGGGCAATCAGGAGAAGGTGCGCAAGATGGCCATCATCTATGACGGCCAGGTCAAGATGGCTCATCTGGCAATCGCGGCCAGCTATTCTGTCAACGGTGTGGCAAAGCTGCACACTGAGATTCTGAAGAATCAGGAGCTGAAGGACTTCTATGAGATGATGCCTCAGAAGTTCAACAATAAGACCAACGGCATCACCCAGAGAAGGTTTCTGCTGCACGCTAACCCGCTTCTGGCAAGCTGGGTAACCGACCATGTGGGAGACGAGTGGATTACCGACCTTTCCAGACTGTCCGGCCTGAAGGTTTATGTGGATGATGAGAAGGCTCAGGCCGAGTTCATGAATATCAAGTATCAGAATAAGGTTCGTCTGGCCAAGTATATTCTGGATCACAACGGCATCGAGGTTGATCCTCGTTCCATCTTTGACGTACAGGTTAAGAGACTGCATGAGTACAAGAGACAGCTTCTGAATATTCTGCATGTAATGTATCTGTACAATGAACTGAAGGATCACCCGGAGATGGAGTTCTATCCCAGGACCTTTATCTTTGGCGCGAAGGCAGCAGCCGGATACAGGATTGCCAAGCTGACCATCAAGCTGATCAATTCCGTGGCGGATGTGATCAACAATGACGAGTCCATCAATGGCAAGATCAAGGTAGTGTTTATTGAGGATTATCGTGTGTCCAACGCGGAGCTGATTGTGGCTGCGGCGGATGTGTCCGAGCAGATTTCCACCGCTTCCAAGGAGGCCAGCGGTACCGGCAACATGAAGTTCATGCTCAATGGCGCTCCCACTCTTGGCACCATGGATGGCGCCAATGTGGAGATCGTGGAGGAAGTAGGCGAGGAGAACGCCTTTATCTTCGGACTGACCGCGGACGAGGTAATCCAGTATGAGAACTTCGGCGGCTACGATCCCATGGAGATCTTCAATAATGACGGTGATGTCCGCAGAGTGCTGATGCAGCTGATCAACGGCACCTACTCTGAGGATACCGAGCTGTTCCGTCCGATTTACAACAGCCTGTTGAACACCCTGAGCACTGACAAGGCCGACAGATACTTTATTTTAAAGGATTTCAAGGCTTACGCTGAAGCGCAGCGCGAGGTGGAGAGGGCTTACAGAGATGAGAAGAGATGGGCGCGGATGGCCATGATGAACACGGCATGCGTGGGCAAGTTCTCGTCTGACCGGACCATTCAGGAGTATGTGGATGATATCTGGAAGTTGGATAAGGTAGTGCTGGATAAATAAAATGAAAGGGGTCGGGATAAAAACCGACCCCAATATTTTTTGCATAAAAAAGACAATGGCTGTTCATACTATCCTCAGTAGAAAAGTGAACGTCGGCTAAAGCGCGGCCGACGGGAGCATTCACTTTCCCATATACGATACAGGAG
>JAJQID010000071.1 GCA_021199405.1 Lachnospiraceae bacterium | reverse complement strand
TTATGTTAAAGACGCAGGGTATTGTATTGCCTTCTCTACTAAGTTAACGACATTGTGATTTTGTGCGGTTTTGAGGGCATATTTTTAAAATAAAAATCCTTGAAAAAGGAAAAAGGTGAAAAAAAATCAGGATGAAAAAAATCTTTTTTGGAAGCATAGGAAAAATATTAAATTATTCTAAAATTTCATTTTCTGTTGAGATTTCCATAGTATGACGCAATTTTTAAACCGTTCGCAAAGTAAAAACAGCGTTCCCCCGAATCGGAAGAAAGCGTCCTGAGAAATTACACTATTAATAAAACAAAAAGCTGTTATTTTTGGTATTGACAGGCATGATACAATGGTAAAAAAAGAAAAAGCCTGACGGCAGAAAGGAAAAATGCCGCACTGTGGGCGACAATAAGAAAACCAAAAAAGAAGCGAGAAAACGGGGAATTCCCCAATAGCCATAGACCCGCTGCGCATGGAAAAATGCAGTGGATGATTGGGATAAATGCGTTGAAGCATTGAATAATTTGACCATGCCTGTTACAATCAAGACGGGGACGGCGACGGATAGCCCTGAGTTACAACAGCGCGTAAATGTAGCCAGAACCGCTATTGAGGGCGTGCAGAGTGAAATTGAGAGGATGAGAAATGACCGATATCTCCAAAATCACAAGTACGAAATATGGCGCGGAAACGACGGCAGGTGGCGCACCTACCTGCCGGACAGCCAATCAAAAAACGGGAGGAAACTGATTGCCAAAAGTACAGAAGAAAAATTAAACAGTGAAATCATACGGTTCTATAAAATGCAGGACGAAGGCCAGCGCATGAAATCCGTCACCATGAAGGACTGGTATCCGACATGGCTGGAGTATAAAGCCTTGCAGACAAGGGCGGACATGTATATTCGGCGAATTGGGAGTGACTGGGAAAATTATTATAAAGATGACCCGATTATTCACATTCCCCTTGTGAAGCTGGAATACGACACCTTGCAGGAATGGGCGCTCCGCATTGTAAAGGAGAAGAAGCTGACCAAAAAACAGTATTACAATCTGACGGTCATTTTCCGCCAGTCTCTGGAATATGCGGTGCAGAAAAAGCTCATTCCCGAAAACCCGTTCTCCAAAGTCCATGTAGACGCGAAGCTGTTTCGCAGTCAAAAGAAACCAGCGGATGAAACACAGGTTTTCCTGACAGATGAACAGCCCAAAATCGTGGCGGAGGCATGGAAGGACTTTCAAAAGACGGGCGCGGTGGCGTGTCTGGCGGTTCCTTTAGCATTCCAGACAGGCATGAGGCTGGGAGAAATCGTTGCAATCCGTGAAGAGGATATTCAGGGCAATTACCTTCATGTCCAACGGATGGAAGTCAGACAAGTACAGCCGACTGGTGCCGACACATGGTCAAAGCAGACATTTATCGTTGCCGATTACACGAAATCAGAAGCCGGGGACAGAAAAATCTATCTGAGCAAAAACGCCAGAGAAATTATTCGGACGGTCATTGAAAGTAATCAGAAACATGGTTACAGTGACGGAGGCTATCTGTTTCAGAACGAAAAAGGGCGCGTTCATTCAAGAAGTATTGACTGCCGTATTCGCAAGTATTGCACCCACATTGGAATATCAGAAAAAGCGATACATAAAATCAGGAAAACCTATATCAGCACTCTGATTGACAGCGGACTGAACATCAATGAAATTCGCAAGCTTGCAGGACATGAGGATGAACGAACGACTTATCAAAATTATTGTTTTAACCGTATGACCAACAAAGAGACAGAGAATCTTCTGGAAAAGGCACTCAGTTAATCCTGAAAAACCAAAAAGTGTAATCAAGTGTAATCAAAAACCTTTAAATCAAAAAAATCGGGAATCCCTTATTTTAAAGGATTCCCGACCCAAAAACACATGCAGGAGATGGGACTTGAACCCACACATAGTCACCTACGGCAGATTTTGAGTCTGCTGCGTCTGCCATTCCGCCACTCCTGCGTTTGCCGCGGCCAAGGGACAACCTTCCGTTGTCCATCCGCTGCAACAAAAGAAATGATACCATAAATCTCATATCATTGCAAGCTAAAATTCCAGCTTCCTGTAAATATCCAGCCCGTCAAAGGTGGCAAAATAGTCCTTCGGCGTCTCTGCCCTGCGAATCAGCTGTACGGAGCCGTCCTCCTTCAGAAGCAGCTCCGCGCTTCTGAGTCTGCCGTTGTAGTTGTAGCCCATGGAGAAGCCGTGGGCGCCGGTATCGTGGATGACCAGATAATCTCCCATGTCAATCCTGGGAAGCTGACGGTCAATGGCAAATTTGTCGTTATTCTCACACAGGGAGCCGGTCACGTCGTAGACATGATCCAACGGCGCATCCTCCTTTCCCAGCACGGTGATGTGGTGGTAGGCGCCGTACATGGCCGGGCGCATCAGGTTGGCCGCACAGGCGTCCACGCCAATGTATTCCTTGTAAATATGCTTCTCGTGCAGCGCTTTTGTCACCAGATGGCCGTAGGGAGCCAGCATAAAGCGCCCCAGCTCGGTGTAAATCGCCACGTCTCCCATGCCCGCCGGAACCAGTATCTCCTCGTAGGCTTTGCGCACCCCCTCACCGATCTGCATAATGTCCGCCGGCTCCTGATCCGGTTTGTAGGGAATGCCGATGCCGCCGGAAAGATTGATAAATTTGATGTGGGCGCCGGTCTCTGACTGCAGCTTCACCGCCAGTTCAAAAAGCCTTCTGGCCAGAGAAGGATAATACTCGTTCGTAATCGTGTTGGATACCAGAAAAGCGTGAATGCCGAAATTCTTCGCACCCTTCTCCTTCAGCAGCCTGAAGCCCTCAAACATCTGCTCTGTGGTAAAGCCGTATTTGGCGTCGCCGGGATTGTCCATGATATTATTGGCAATGGAAAAATATCCGCCGGGGTTATAGCGGCAGCTGATGGTCTCCGGGATTTTGCCGATGGTCCTTTCCAGAAAATCAATATGAGTGAAATCGTCCAGATTGATGATGGCTCCGATTTTCGCGGCGTACTCAAACTCCTCAGCGGGAGTGTCGTTGGAGGAAAACATGATATCCTCCCCCTTCATTCCCAGAGCATGGCTCAGCATCAGCTCCGTCAGGGAAGAGCAGTCCGTACCGCAGCCAAAATCCCGCAGAATATCAATGATATACGGATTGGGGGTGGCCTTCACCGCGAAATATTCCTTATAACCAGGGTTCCAGGCAAAAGCCTCCTTTAATTTCCGGGCATTCTCCCGGATTCCCTTCTCATCATAAATGTGAAAGGGGGTGGGGTAAGTCTCCGCAATCTCTTCTATCTGTTCTTTCGTCACAAAAGGTAATTTTTTCATAAGTCTCCCTCAATTTTAATGGTTTTCTGTCCGCAACGCCTTTATTCTATAAGTTTTCAATCTGCCAGTCAATAGGCTCCACTCCATTTTTCTCAAGACTGAAGTGAAAAGTTAACTTCCACTTTGAAGGGGTACAAGTGGAACTTACTC
>JAJQID010000252.1 GCA_021199405.1 Lachnospiraceae bacterium | reverse complement strand
TATTCATTGCCAGAAGCATGCATTTCTCCGACTCGCTTCAGTCAAAGGATGTAATTTCTTTTTTCATTCCCTACTGAAACAGGTACTCGAAGCCCACCGCAGCCGCTACGCATACAATTTCCAGCAAAAAAGCATGAAAGCCAAACCAGACCGCTCCTCCGACAGCTGCGGGGAGAAGGGCGATGAGCACATCCGTCATCAGCTGCCCGGTGGTCTTTGTGTCCCTCACATGGGGCGAAGTGGAAACATGATAAGCCATTTTATTTGCCCCCTTTCTGCCGCTTCATAGCCAGTGTGTCTTTTCTGGCCTGCTTCATAACCTGGGTCAGAGGCCGCCCCGCCGGACAGATATAAGAGCAGCAGCCGCATTCACAGCATTCCAGCCCATCCGCCTTTTCAAACATCTCCAGATCTCCCCGCTCCGCGTAACGCACCGCCAGATTGGGAAGAATATGACCCGGGCAGACCAGAGCGCAGCGTCCGCAGCGAATGCAGGGAGATACCTTCTTTTCCGCCGCCTCATCCCTGGACAGACAGGTCAGAGCCGAGCTGTTTTTGGTTACCGGGATTTCCAGAGAAAATAAAGCCTGCCCCATCATGGGCCCGCCGGATAATATCTTTGCCGGTTCTCTGCAAAACCCCCCGGCTTTTTCCACCAGTTCCTTATATAAAACACCGGTCGGCACCCGGAAATTCACCGGCGAGGCAATGGCGTCCCCGGTCACAGTCACAATTCTGCGAAGCAGTGGAATCCCCCTGGCCACCGCCTGGTAAATGGAAACCACAGTATCTATATTGTCAACAATGCAGCCCACATCGGCGGGCAGCATCTGATAATTGATTTTCCGGCCTGTCACCGCGTAAATCAGCGTCCGTTCGCCGCCCTGGGGGTATTTGGTTTTTAAAGGGCAGACGGAAATATTGGAGATCTTATCTGACAGCTCCGTCATTTTCCTGATTGCTTCCGGCTTGTTGCTCTCGATGCCGATAACACCCTTCGCATTTGGAAATAAGGATAAAATGATCTGCAGACCGCCGATGACCTTCTCCGGCTCCTCCAGCATGACACGCTCGTCACTTGTGAGATAGGGCTCGCACTCCGCGCCGTTGACAATCACCGTATCAATAGCAGCCGGATCCTTGGGAGACAGCTTCACATGCGTGGGAAAGGCCGCGCCGCCCATTCCCACGATCCCCGCCGCCTGAATGATATCCAGCTTTTCCTCCCGGCTCAGAGCGGTCCAGTCTCTCTCCTTGCCGAAATCCTCCACCTTCTCGTAAAGAAAGTCATTGGTGATGATAATACTCTGCACCATGGAGCCGTTGGCGGTCAGGTGCGGCGTGATGGCTTTCACCGTGCCTGACACGGAGGAAAGCACGTTTGCGCTGACAAAGCCCTGAGCCGCGCCGATACACTGCCCCACCCTCACATGGTCTTTGACCTTCACAGCAGGAACCGCGGGGGCGCCGATATGCTGAGACAGAGGATAAACCAAAGTCTCGGATTCCGGCACAAATTCCACAATAGAGTGATGTCTGGACAGTTCCTTTCCTTCCTCGGGGTGGATACCGCCCCGGAATGTAGCCAGTTTCATGTTCTTTCCTCTTTTCAATATATTTCGTAATTCGTGATCATCAGATGCTCCGAATTTTTATCATTGCGGTCCTGAAAGCTGACCATATATTTTTTGGCGAAGCTGCCGACAAAAAGCTTTCCCCCATTTGCCGTATACATGCCGTTGCAATACAGATTCCGGATAAATTCCGTATTTTTGATGATCAGCATAAATTTTCCCCGGCAGTGATTGACCAGATAATTGGCCAGCCGCAGATGAGCGTTCCGGCCAAACTCATTCCGGGCATAGGTGGAAAACTCCGTATCATAGGGCGGATCCAGAAACACAAAATCGTTTTCCCGGGGCTCATACTTATTCAGGAAATCCTCAAAATCCATGCATTCCATCGCTGTTTTATTCAGCTGCTCTCTCAGCGCCTCATCCGTAAAATAACGCACTTTTTTCAGGATGGATTTTTTATTATAGGAAATGCCGCCATAGGGGACATTGAATTCGCCGTTCCGATTATAACGGAACATGGAGGCATAGCAAAATTCCCTGACAAACAGATAAATGGCCGAAGCCGCAGATTCATCAACAGAAAGCTCCTCCGTGTGATTATACAGGTAGCGGAAATACATATAAAAGCCGGCTTTCAGCGCTCCCTCCATATTGGCCGCCACATCTGCAGGGGACAGATCCCCTTTTTCCCGCTCCAGCTTCGCCATCCTGACCAGCTTATTTTGAAGATTCCTCTCAAGCTCTTCCAGAAAAACCGGCCTGTCAAAAGCAATCCTCTCGTCCAGCAGGGCATTTAACTCTGACTCATTCGCCCGCACAAAATCAGCAAGCCGTTCTCTCAGCTTCGCCCCGGTCAGCGCCTCCGATTCTTTTTTATAATCAGAATAAATCTCCTCCAGCTGCTTATAATGCGCCTTCAATACCCCCTCCAGCGCCGTCCATGCCGAATCCGCCGCAATCAGCGTCCGCAGGAAGTCCGCATTCCGAGAACGTATCATCCTGTAAAGCCTCATCAGCTCCTCTGATTTATCATTGATAAAATATGCTTCGCTTTCCAATGCAAAATAGACCGCGCCTCCGCCCACAAAGGGGTCAAAAAAGCGCTCGCAGTTTTCCGGCAGATGGGGCAGGATATACTGCAATTCCTTTTCCTTGCCGCCCGGGTATTTCAGTATGGGAGGAAGCTTTTTCGTCCGTTCTCTGATTGCCATCCGTATTTTCCATATCTTTCTCAGAAATTGTCTGAAAGCGCGGGGCTTTCCTATACAGAATACCTTTTCGGAAGGAATAAATCAACAAAAAGATTTTTCCCGGGAATCAAAAATAGTTACAGTGTTGTACCAATTCATGAATCGCCTCACAATTCTGCGGAAACCAGATGTTGTTTTGTGTGGGATTTTTGTGGGATTATGTGAAAAAAGGTTGTGGAATCCGGTGCATTCATGGTAGAATATTTTATCAACCAAAAACTGACCAGAATGAGGAGGAAAACCATGCTGGCTCTGGAAAGAAGAAACATCATATTGGAGAAATTGCAGGAAGAAAAACGGGTCGTGGTCAGCGAGCTGAGCACGCAGTTTGGCGTCTCTGAGGAAACCATTCGCCGGGATCTGGAAAAGATGGAAAAGGAAGGTCTGGTCACCAAAAGCTACGGCGGCGCCATTCTCAATGAGAGCACCAGCATCGATATGCCCTTTAACGTGCGCAAAAAGGTAAACGTGGCGGGCAAGCAGCGTCTCGCCGAGCTGGCCGCCGAACAGATCAAAGACGGCGACCACATCATTCTGGACGCCAGCTCTACCTCCGTCTTTATTGCCAAGGCCATTAAGGATAAGAAAAACCTGACTATCCTGACCAATTCTATCGAGATCATCATCGAGCTCTCCGACATGCCCGACTGGAACATCATCTGCTCCGGAGGCAGCTT
>JAJQID010000158.1 GCA_021199405.1 Lachnospiraceae bacterium | reverse complement strand
ATGGAGGTAAGGCAAAAATGAAGAAATTTATGGACGAGAACTTTCTGTTGGAGACAGAAACGGCTCAGAAACTGTATCATGAATATGCAGCGACCACTCCCATCCTGGATTATCACTGTCATATCAACCCCAAAGAGATCGCCGAGGACCGCAAATTTGACAATATCACCCAGGTATGGCTGGGCGGCGACCATTATAAATGGCGCTTTATGCGCTCCTGCGGCGTAGATGAAAAATATATCACCGGCGACGCCTCCGACAAGGAGAAGTTTTTCAAATGGGCTGAGTGCCTGGGCAAGGCCATCGGCAATCCCCTGTTCCACTGGTCCCATCTGGAACTGCAGAGATATTTTGATTATCATGGTGTATTAAACAAAAACACCGCGGAAGAAGTCTGGAATCTCTGCAACGCAAAACTGCAGGAGGACTCCATGAGCGTGCGCAACCTGATCCGTCAGTCCAACGTTACTCTGATCTGCACCACCGATGATCCTGTGGACAGCCTGGAGTGGCATCAGAAGATTAAAGCTGACGAAAGCTTTGAGGTGAAGGTGCTGCCCGCCTGGAGACCGGACAAAGCCATGAATATCGAAAAGCCTGAGTATCTGGATTATCTGGCGACCCTGTCCAAAGTCAGCGGCATTGAAATTAAGAGCTTTGCGGATCTGAAGGCGGCTCTTGTCAACCGCATGGAATTCTTTGCCAGCCAGGGCTGCTGCGTCTCCGACCACGCTCTGGAATATGTCATGTACGAGCCTGCAACCGATGAAGAAATTGAGGAAATCTTCGCAAACCGTCTGGCAGGAAAGCCGGTCTGCAAGACCTGTGAGCTGAAGTTTAAGACCGCGTTCATGCTCTTCGTGGCGAAGGAATACAACCGGCTGGATTGGGCAATGCAGCTTCACTATGGCTGCAAGCGGGATAATAATGAGCTGATGTATCAGTCCCTTGGTCCGGACACCGGCTTTGACTGCATCAACAACTACGCCCCCAGCGCTCAGATGGCGGATTTCCTGAATGCTTTGATCAAAACCGATCAGCTTCCCAGGACCATCATTTATTCCCTGAATCCCAATGACAATGAAGCCATCGGCACTATCCTGGGCTGCTTCCAGGATTCCACCGCGGTGGCCAAGATTCAGCAGGGCAGCGCCTGGTGGTTCAATGATCACAAGGTGGGCATGCAGAATCAGATGATTTCCCTGGCAAACCTGGGCAACTTAAGCGGCTTCGTGGGCATGCTGACAGACTCCAGAAGCTTCTTATCCTATACCCGGCATGAATATTTCCGCCGCATCCTGTGCAACCTGATCGGCAACTGGGTGGAGAACGGAGAATATCCCTGCGACTGGGAGATTCTGGAGGAGATTGTCAGAGACATTTCCTATAATAATGCAAAGAGATATTTCAAGTTTCCATTAGACTGATATCAGAAAGCGCTGTTTCTGATTTGCGGGGAGCAGCGCTTCCCCCCCCATATTCTAAGAAAGGAGGTACATCAACGTGCTCAGCATTATTTCATCCATTATCATCGGTGCCATCTGCGGTTATGTAGCCGGACAGATCATGCATGTAGAAGGCGGGCTGATATTCAACATCGTTCTCGGTATCATCGGCGGCTTTGTGGGCGGCCTGCTCTTCGGACTGATCGGCATCTCCTTCAACGGTATCATCGGCGGCCTGATCTGCGGCGTGCTTGGCTCCTGCATTCTGATCTGGCTTGTCAAAAAGATCAGGAAATAGGCATCACGCTTTTTTACTATTTTCAGCCAAAAAAACAGAACTGACCTCCGCAAATGAGGCAGTTCTGTTTTTTGTATTCACCTTAATATGTTTTTACTTCTTCCTCACCGTTCAGCACACGCAGTGCTCCCTGGGCAAGTGCCAGCAGCTCATCCTCTCCCGGATATACTGTGAAGGGTGCGATCCAGCCGCATCTCTCCTTCAGACCGGCCACCACATCCTCGCCGTAGGCAATACCGCCGGTGACGATGATCTGATCTACCCTGCCGTTCAGGACACAGGCCATGGAGCCGATGTCCTTGGATACCTGAAGCAGGAAGGCTTCCTTTGCCTCCTTCGCCTTCTCATCCCCTTCGTTGGCCCGCTTTGTCACCTCACGCATGTCGTTGGTGCCCAGATAGGCGTTGAAGCCGCCATTGCCGGTCAGCATCTTCCTGACCTCTTTCTCCGTATATTTTCCAGAAAAACACAGGCCAATCAGCTTGCCCACAGGCACCGCGCCCGCCCGTTCCGGAGAAAAAGCACCGTCGCCGTCCAGGGCGTTGAACACATCCACCACTCTGCCGTACTCATGGGCCGCCACAGATACGCCGCCGCCCATATGGACGCCGATCAGGCGCAGCTCCTCATAGGATTTGCCAATTTCTCTGGCGTAGCGCTTGGCTACTGCTTTCTGATTCAACGCATGGAAAACGCTGGTGCGGGGCAAATCCGGGTGACCGGAGTATCTGGCGATAGGCATCAGCTCATCCACCACCACCGGGTCTACGATATAAGAGGGCACACCGATCTCATCCCCGATTTCACGGGCCAAGATGCCTCCCAGGTTGGAAGCGTGCTGCCCCTGAACACCCACCTTCAGATCCTCCAGCAGATCATCCGTCACAGCATAGGTGCCGCCGGGAATGGGCTTCAGCATACCACCCCTGCCCACCACTACGTCCAGACTATGGATATCAAAATTTTTGCTTGCCAATAGGTCGGTAATGATTTTTTTGCGGAAATCCTTCTGATCCACAATCATGGAAAACTGTGCGATTTCCTCTGTGGTATGGCGCAGCGTTTCCTCAAATAACAGGGTCTCATCCTCAAACACACCGATCTTGGTGGAGGTAGAGCCCGGATTGATAATTAAACTCTTGACTGACATTTTTATTTTCTCTTTTCTGAACGCCGTCCTGCACAATATGCGCAGCTGCATTCGTATTTGAAAACGCTTTACGTTTCACAACTGGTTTATTTCCCCTGCTGCAGCTCCTCCGCAACAACAGCTGCCAGCGCGATGGAATTTAACTTGGTCTCAAAAGTATCGGAGCGGCTGGTCAGAATGACAGGCACCTTGGTACCGGTCAGGATACAGCCGTTTTTGGACTTCGTGGTATGTACCAGCGTCTTGTACACCAGGTTCCCGGCGTGAATATCCGGGAAAAGGATGACATCCGCATCGCCCTGAATCTTACGATTGGTCGCGCCCTTGTGCTTTGCGGCCTCAGGATCAATGGCCAGGTCAAGAGAAAGCGGTCCGTCGATGATGCAGCCAGTAATTTCGCCCTCTTCATTCATCCTGGTCAGCTCCGCAGCCTCGATGGTCACCTGCATCTTTGGGTTGACAACTTCCACCGCCGCCACCGGGGCAACCTTGGGCACTTCCACACCGCAGGCTCTGCAGACCGGAATGGTATTATTGATAATATGTACCTTGTCCTCCAGAGTGGGATAGGTCATGAAAGCTACGTCTGTCAGGAAAAGCAGACGGTCATAGCCGGGCACCTCAAAGACGCTGACATGGGACAG
>JAJQID010000100.1 GCA_021199405.1 Lachnospiraceae bacterium | reverse complement strand
ACACCGCCTTTGCTCAACCTATCCTACCACGGCAGACCAGCCTCAGCTTCTTCGCGTCGCCCCTCCGAGGTCGCTAATTCCCAGCCTTTGCACAGCTTCTTCTCTCTCTCCTGCGCAGCCTCACGCTCTTCCTGCCTCGCGTCCTCGATTGCGTCTTCCCAGCCTTTACACACGTTTACCACCTCCGTTGTTTCAATATTAATTTCGACATTCGCGCAGTCCCGTATTACCCGCGCTGCCTTCCGATCCAGCCTTTGAAACACTTCATTTCCATTCAACAGCTCTTTCAGCTTCTTTTTGTCCGGCGCCGCTTTCATAAATCTCAGCACATCTCCCAGACTTGTGGAAAACCTCCGAAAATCCTCATCGCACATCCGGGAAGGCTCGATCAGCAGCACCCTGTAATCCTGAATATAAGGCAGCAACCTCTCATCCGGCAGATCAAAAAGCTCCTTCAGGCTCAAAGCCCCATCCCAGGGTTCCGGTCCAAAGTGAATGCAGAGGGTAATCACAGGTACCAGCCGATCTGTCCTGTGCATGCCTGACAGGAACTCATCTGAGCTCTCCGCCTCTCCCGCATTTCTGTGCCGCACACGCAGCTCCTCTGCCTGTCTCGCATACTGCAGCGAATCATAGAGAATACTGCGAATCGGCATTCCATAATGCGTCTTTGTCTGCGCCTCGATACCAAAGATTGCGTAAGCGCAGGTGCCGTCCTCCATCACATTCCACTGCCGCACGACATCGCGATACCGCTCCACCGTCTTATCTTTCCCTTTACGTCTTTTCGCTTCATCATGCCCGAAAACATGTAAAAGCAAATCTGAATTCAGAGACTTCAGGGAATTTGGTTCTACCATCTTCTCCCCACCATACAGATAGTAATTCACCGCATCCGCAAAAATGTCCGCGTCACTTAAATAATCTTTTGTAGATGTGTCCTGTACACCCATGGCATTCCTCCTTCTGAAGCGCCCGGTGTCAGGATTTCATCCCGACTACAGTCTATCACCGTTTTACTGAATATTCAAGTACAAACATGTAAAGTTTTATATTCTGCTGTCCGGCTGATCAATTCGACTGTTTTCGTAAAGGCCCTTCACTATATACAGGCACGGGAACGCCGATTCGTCACAAACTTTTTTAATTTTTCCACCTGTGCGGTTGCAATTCAACAGACCATTTGCATGCAATTTATTGCAATGCAAATGAGCTGTTGAATTAGCAACCCATTTATCCAATGAGCAAAATGTGGCTGCGTTAGCAGACACAAAAGTGCGACAGCACGAATTTTGCCAATGGATCAATGGATTGGATGCTCTTTGGAGCATCCAACCGCACAGCCGGAATTTTTTCTTTCTTAATCCGAACTTCTTCCTTTTTTCATCCGGATATGATAGACTGTTTCAGTTTCTTTCAGCTTAAAATCTATTGATACGAGGGGAAAGCAAATATACCATGCACAATTTTCTCAATGACATTGAAATGCCGTCAGACATCCATTCATGGACATCCGTGGAGCCTGTAAATAAGGGCTATTCCGCTGAGAAAAAATATAAGCTGCATTCTGACACAGGCGAGGTTTTTCTGCTGAGAATCTCAGACGCAGCATATTATGAGGCCAAACGCAAGGAATATGAAATTGTCTGCAAATATGCCCGAACCGGTATCCGAATGTCCTCCCCCAAAGCCTTCGGTACCTGCAATCAGGGGCAGAATACCTATATGCTGCTCTCCTGGGTGGAAGGAGCTGATCTGACGGAAATATTGCCATCACTTTCTGAACAGGAGCAATATCAATTGGGCAGACAGGCTGGCAGGATTCTAAGGAAAATCCATAGCATACCACTGGAGGAAGCTGACCGTCCTGTCAAAACTAAAGTGGATCATAAACTAATGCAGCTGAATCGCTACCTGAATTCCACGGTGCGGGTTCCCAACGATGAGGCCGCCGTCTCCTATATCCGGCAGAATATCCATAAAATATGGAATCAGCCGCCGGTATATCTGCACGGCGACTACCATCCGGGAAATCTGATTTATTCCCGCAAAACAGTAAAACGGATAGATGAGAATACGCAAAATTCTGGCAGTACAGGACAACCAACGGACAATTCCAGCAACGCAGGACGACCAATGGACAATTCCTGCAACACAGGACAACCAATGGACGCCTGCATGACGCCCGTCACAACGGATTGCACTTCCCTGGGCGGTCAGATCGGCGTGATTGACTTTAACCGCTGGGAAGCGGGAGATCCCTACGAAGAATTTTACAAGCTGGAAAGCTTTGGAATTGAGGTCAGTATCCCTTATTGCATTGGTCAGATCGACGCCTATTTTGACGATAACGTGCCGGAAATTTTCTGGGAAACGCAGGCCGTGTATGTGGCCCACGCTTCCCTCTATTCCATCAAATGGGCGGAGAAATTCGGCCCGGAGAATATTGCCGGTATGGTGAAAAGATGGAATGTCTCATACGAAAATTATGACGGGTTCACACGAATCATTCCCAAGTGGTACAATCTGTCTTCTTTTTCATCTGATCACTGCTGCAAACTCTGCCCCTGACGCCTTTGCCAGATCCTGAGGTGCCAGCTCAATCTGCGATCCGATCCGCCCTCCGCTGACCATGATGGCCGGCTGTTTCAGAGCGGAGCTGTCGATCACCGTCACGTACTGTTTTTTCATGCCGACAGCGGTGCAGCCTCCCCGGATATAGCCGGTCACTTTGTTGATATCCTTCACATGAATCATCTCCACACTCTTCTCCCCCACAGCTCTGGCGGCTTTCTTTAAATCCAGCTCCTCAGCCACAGGAATCACAAAGACAAAATAATTCCCGCTGTTTCCCATCGTCACCAGAGTCTTATACACCTTTTCATAAGGAAGATTCAGTTTGTCCGCAATCTGCAGGCCGTCCACAAATTCGTCGCACTCGTAAGTATAATGTTGATACGGTATCTTCAAAGCTTCCAGCGTGCGCATCGCGTTTGTCTTGATTTCCTTCTGTTTTGCCATAGACTGTTCCTTCCTTGTTTCCTGCCTTTGTCTTTGCTATGGGCTGCTGCCTTCGCTTTCGCCGCAGGCTGTTCCTTACTTTCTTCCGCAGCACTTTTTATACTTTTTTCCGCTGCCGCAGGGGCAGGGATCATTAGGATAAATCTTCTTTTCCCCCTCCGCCCTTCTCACCGGCTTTCTGCCCTCGGGAGGAATCGGCATCATCAGCTTTTCCAGCTGATCCGGGTCTATGTTTTCATAAATTTCCAGAGGTGTGTGGCCTCTGAATATCATCATACGGGTATGGTTGCCCGTCTCTGTCAGGATATTTTCAAAGATCTCAGCGTCCTTTCCCACAGGCAGCCTTATTTTCCTTCTTTTCAGCTCCTTTAAAACATCTGAAACGGAGCCGCCGTTCATAAAAATATTGTTTGCTGCCAGACAAAGACTGTAACAGTCCACATCATCATCCATTTTGTCAATGATGAACTTTTCCAGCGCCTGATATTCCTTCGATGAAGACATATAACCATCCCTGGCCCGGCATAAAACTTCCTCTTTGGTGAGAATGTAATATTCTACATCCAGCTGTACCTCCTCAAGCTCCTCATATAACTCATCCACCTCCAGCTGCCTTGACATCGCCATTCCGTCTGTCATGCGGCAGGGGTTCATTTCATCCGGCACCTTTTCAAAGATCTGCAGGAATTCCTCATAGGAGACATTCAACGTCTCCTCCCCCTGATAGATTTTGTACAACACTTCTGTCGGAGCGGCCATGTAAAGATCGACAAACGCCAGCAGACAGTTTATCATCCAGCCCACTTTTATATGGTATTCCCGATAGCCGTTCTTTCTGAGTGTACTGTAAACGGCCTCCACATCCTCCGGCACCTCATAGGAGCCGTCGCTGTGCATTGTCACATACCCCTGACTCCAGAGCTGATCCAGCTTCCGGGATTCCCAGTAGTCCAGCATACTGCGGGGATTCTCAATCACCGTTTCAAAGGCATCCAGCTCCTCCTCACTGAAGCTCAGAAATTCCAGACGCATATGTTCCGGAATCAGCAGATATTCAGCAATTTCCGCTGCAAGCTGCTCCTTCTCTTTTCCCGACACTTGCAGATTCAGCGACTGCGCCATATCCAGCAGTTCGCTCTGCATGTCGGACATCAGATTCTTTTCCATCGTTATTTTTTCCCGGGGCATGCCGCTGCGCGCACATTCCTGCACCGGTTCCCTGTCATGATCCTGCTCTTCTCCCAACTGGAAATTTTTCTTTTCTTCCGCCATCCGTTCTGTCCTCTCTCTTTTATATTCAGCAACGTCCGTTTCTGTTCTCCGCCCGCACGTGATTCCCCTCCGCCACGGCCGGAAGCTGTGCTGTGACATAATTTACAAATTCCTTTGCCACATGGGATAGCTGGTGATTCTTATTCCAGATCAGCACATAGGACGCGGTGACTGCAGGCTCAGCGATTTCTCTGACACATACATCCGGATAACCGGCAAGGCTCCCGGAAGCCGCAGGATAAATAGATATGCCAACCCCCTGATGCGTCAGCTCATAAGCTGTCAGCATGTGTGCCATCCGGCAGCGGACGGTGGGCAGGTGACCGGTGCCTGCAAACCATTTGTTGATCTCCTCCAGGCGCGATGTGCGCGAAGGTATGATCAGATCGTAGGGCAGCAGTTCCTTCACCTCCAGAGGGCTGTCCGCCTTTTGTGCCAGAGGATGCCCCTTGGGGATGATCGCCACCCAGGGCTCCGAAAAAACCGGCAGAGCCTCCACACCCTCGGCATTGTGGGGCTCCATGATAATGGCAAGCTCACACAACTCCTTCATGACCCGGTTCACCACATCGTCCGAATTTCCATTCCACAGATTATACTGTACCTGAGGGTGAAGCTTTTCAAAACCCGCGATCCACCCCGAAAGCAGCCGGGGAGCACTTCCCTCCACAGACGCCAGATACAAAGTACCATACAAATCTCCCCGGATTTCGTGAATTTCCTCCGTGGAGCGATCCACCAGATTCATGATCTGCATAGCATACTGCCTGAACAGTATTCCCTCCTCCGTCAGCTGAAGCGCATGGGGCTTTCTCACAAACAGCTCCACCTGAAGCTCCTCCTCCAGATCCCTGATCTGACGGCTCAGAGGCGGCTGGGCAATACACAGCTTCTCGGCGGCACGAGTAAAATTCATTTCCTCAGCAACTGCCAGAAAATAACGGATATGTCTCAGTTCCATAAATGCCTTCTTTAATATTTAAAAAGTATCGTGACTGTTTTATTATATGTATTTTACTCTGACGCGTCAATATGATATCTTATGTTCAGAAAAAAAAACAATCCGGCAGACATAAAATCCGCCGGAGTCCAGCCCCCCACAGGGGCATTTCCGAAAGGAGGAAACAACAATGTTAAAGAAAATGAAAATGATGCTGGAAAAATATTATAAGAGCTTTGGTGTCTGCGTCTGGTAGACACAAGCCGGGGCTGCCCCATGGAAAATCCATCTCGGCAGCCCCGGTTATTTATTTTTTCATTTTTGGTTTAAAAACCAGCGCCGCCAGATATCCAAAAATCAACGCCGCGCTGCAGCCTGCCGCTGCCGACTTGAAGCCTCCGGTGAAAAGTCCCAGAAAGCCCTGCTCATCCACTGCCTCCTTCACGCCCTTCATCAGCAGATGGCCGAAACCCAGAAGCGGTACGCTCGCCCCGGCTTTCCCGATTTCCTTCAACGGGTCAAATAACCCCAGAAAGCTTAAGACCGCTCCGGTCACCACCAGTGTCACCATAATCCGCCCCGGCAGCATCTTTGTCTTTTCCATCAAAATCTGAGCCAGTGCGCAGATAATTCCGCCCACCACAAAAGCGCTTATATATTCCATGATTCCTACTCCCGTCCTGATCTTATGTCACGCCGCTCGCCGGTTTTATCACGCCTCAATGCATTTACCAAACCTGTCCGGCAGCGTTTATATGACTAAGCCTGTCATTGACAGTATTCCCATGAAATTATTTTTTATTCTCTCAGACTTTCCTTACCGTACAGCCCATGGAGTCCGTCATTAAAGTCATACATATATTTACTATATAGTATTACCGCTCCGGCTCCTCAAAAGCGCAGGTCACATAAAATCCCCTGGGTCGCTTCTCAATATTTCTGACCACACCCTCCCTGGCCAGCATTCTCTCCCGAAACGGGAAATTTCCCGACATGGCCAACGACGGATCAATCGTATAATAATAATTGCTGGGCAGCACTCCCTCAGTCACCGTAATTTTCTGCCCCACCTCCAGCAGTCCCTGCCGTTCCATCTTAAATTCCATTAAACGTTCCATTTTTTTCTCCCTGTACTACAACCCCATACTCCTGTCCATGCTGCAAGCCAAGGTCGGGCGGGAAATAAAATCTGTCAGAACGACTATGTGCGATGGAGATGAGACCCAAAAATTGTGGAGGCCCATGCCGACACAATTTTAGCTTTCGGGGGCTCATCGAAATGTCCCGCACATCGGAGCGATGACAGATTTTATTTCCCGCCCGACCGTCCCCTTGCTCACATTTTTCAGTATATCCCCGCGTTCCTCTTTTGTCAAACCCTCTCAATCACCACTCCGTGAGCGATCGACGGCACCGACATTTTTTCCTGCGTCCGTACCTTGCTTAACAGCGCCCCTGTCGGCACAAAAAGCACCCGTCTCCAGTCCCCGCTCTTCAGCTTGGGCAAAACAAAGGCTGCCAGCATCACCGCACTGCAGCCGCAGCCGCTTCCGCCGGCATGCACATCTTCCTTTTCCCTGTCATATATACAGAGGCCGCAGTCCATATGCCGCTCCCCGATATCATAGCCCTGCTGCCGCATCAGATCCGCAAGCGCCAAACTTCCCACCTCTCCCAGATCTCCGGTAATGATCTGGTCATAGGATTCCAGCAGCCAGGGAAACTCCTTCAGAGCGGAGGTGATGGTCAGTGCGGCGGCCGGAGCCATGCAGCCTCCCATATTCATGGCGTCCGTAATTCCCGGATCCACGATCTCCCCCATGACCACCCCCGTGACCTTTGCCAGCGCCGTTCCGGCTTCATCCCGATCCAGCAAAAAAGCGCCGCTGCCTGTGACCGTCCATGAGGCGGACAGCGGACGCTGCGACCCATAGCCCAGAGGAAACCTGAATTCCCTCTCCGCGCTGGCAAAATGCGAGCTGGCCACCGCAAGTCCTCTCTCAATATACCCTCCGTCGATCAGCATGCTGCACAATGCCAGCGCCTCGCCGCTGCCGGAACAGGCTCCGAATATTCCATAATGAGGAATTCCCAGCCCGCTCAGGCCATAGGATGTGGCGGTGGACTGACTGAGCAGATCTCCCGCGAAGGCGCAGTCCACATCCCCCGTTCCAAAGCCAGCCTTGGCCAGTGTGATCTCCACCGCCTGCTTTAACAGGGCGCTCTCCGCCTCCTCCCAGTTTTTCTCCCCTCCAAAATCATCCTCCCAGACCCGGTCAAAGCCGTCCGCAAAATGGCTGCCGTTGCCCTCCTTTGGCCCTGTCACACAGCCTGACTGCCTGATATATACCGGGCCTCGCAGCAAAATACATCTCTTTCTGTTCTTTGCCTCACTCAATGCCATAGTGAATACCTCCCGATTTTTCATAAAATAATAAAATTTCATTCTTCACTCTTTCCAAATAGTATCCCCAACAGCCATCTGCGCTATTCACGAGTCCGTGCAACAGTTTCCTGCCGCAAATCTTGACAAAACATGCTGTTTCGTGTACCATAAGTTTTATATTTTATAGTGAACGGCAAAAATAATTTGTCATTCACTATAAATATGTACAGAAAAAGGATATTTCCGGGGGAGATCATGGAATGAATACAGCCCAACCGCATGGACAGAGGCTTTTTTCAATATCAGAAGGAATTTGAGGACAAGGCTCTGGAGGTATTGCGCTCCGGCTGGTATGTGCTGGGAAAAGAGGTTTCCTCCTTTGAGCAGGAATTCGCCGCCTGGTGCGGCAGCAAATACTGCGTGGGGGTAGGCAACGGTCTGGACGCCCTCTGGATGGCTTTCCGGGTGCTGGGAATCGGCCCCGGAGATGAGGTGCTGGTGCAGGGCAATACCTACATTGCCAGCGTCATGGGGATCACCATCAACGGCGCCACTCCGATTTTTGTGGAGCCGGATGAATATTACCAGCTCGACACTGCAAAGCTTGAAGCACTTATCACCCCCAGAACAAAAGCCATTCTGGTGGTGCATCTTTACGGTCATAACGCCAAAATGGACGACGTAATTCATCTCTGCCGCAAATATTATCTGCGGCTGGTGGAGGACTGCGCTCAGTCCCACGGCTCCGCTTTCAATGGGCAGAAATCCGGCACCTTCGGCGATATCGGCTGTTTTTCCTTTTACCCCTCCAAAAATCTTGGCGCTTTCGGCGACGGCGGCGCCATCATCACCAACAATGAACAGATTGCCGCTGACTTCAGAGTTCTGCGCAACTACGGCAGTGAAAAGCGGTATTACAATAAAATCGTAGGAGCCAACTCCCGTCTGGACGAACTGCAGGCCGGACTCCTGAGAGTGAAATTATCCCATCTGGATGAACTCAACGAAGAACGCCGACAACTGGCGGACCGCTACAGTGCTCAGATTCAGAATAAAAACATCCTTCTTCTGAGGGAACGGCCGGATACGCACAGTGTCTGGCATCAGTATGTGATCCGCTGCCGCAGCCGTGAGGCTCTGATTCAACACCTGGAGGAGCGGCAGATCGGCACCATCATTCATTATCCAATCCCGCCTCATCTCTCCGAAGCCTATCAGTATCTCGGCTATGGTCCGGGAAGCTTTCCCATCACTGAGCGGTATGCCAACGAGGTCCTGTCCATTCCCATGTATAATGGCATGAGTGAGGAGGAACAGGAACGGGTCATCGATGCCTTAAACAGCTTTGAGGTTATTTTATGAAAAAATTAGAAGAACAGTACAGAATACTGGAGTTTCCGGATTTTGGCGATGAACGGGGCAATCTGGTGGTCATCGAGGGAGAAAATCAGATCATTCCCTTCGACATCAAGAGAGTTTTTTACATATACGGCTCCGATGCTGAAGTCATCCGAGGCAGGCACGCCAACCGCCAAACGCAGTTTGTCATGATCAACGTGGCCGGGAAAAGCAAGGTGCGCGTAACCAACGGCCGGGAAAGCGTCGTTGTGGAGCTGAACCGCCCCCGCATGGGACTTTATCTGGATACCATGGTGTGGAAGGATATGTATGAGTTTTCGCCGGATTCCATTCTGCTGGTGCTCTGTTCGGAGCATTATGACGGCAGCGAGTATATCCGGGATTATGACGCTTATCTGCGGGAAATCAGCCAGCAGCCTGAAATGGATCAAAACCCATAGTCCACTGCCAGTCCATTGAACAATAAAAATCAGCGACCTGCTAAAATCACCTGAACGCAGGAATACAAAAGCAGTTCATTGACATATTTCCACCGTCAATAAACCGCTGTGAAAGGACAGCAATTCTGAAATGAGTAAAATTTCAATCATTGTGCCGGTATACTATAATTCCGACACCCTGATGTTATTATATGAAGATATGAAAGCCAAAATTCTGGAGCAGCTTGGCGATTATGAGCTGGTTTTCGTGGACGACGGCTCCGGGGACAATTCCTGGGAAATCATGAATCAGATCCGGAAAATGGATTCCCATGTACAGTGTGTGAAGCTGTCCCGCAATTTCGGCGAGCACGCCGCTCTTCTGGCTGGCCTGAACGTATGTACCGGGGACTGCGCAGTCACCAAGCAGGCCGATCTGCAGGAGGACAGCGAAATCATTCTGGAAATGTATGAAAGCTGGAAAAAGGGCAATAAGGTGGTGCTGGCTGTCAGGGAAGAGCGGGATGAAAATCCGGTCAAGATTTTTTTTGCCAATATGTATTACTCCATCGTGCGCAAAACCATCAACAAAAATATGCCCAAGGGCGGCTGCGACTGCTACCTTCTCGACCGACAGGTCATCGGCGTACTGCAGCTTTTAAATGAAAAAAATTCCTCCCTGACCCTGCAGGTGCTGTGGGCCGGCTTTCAGACCGACTATGTATACATCCACCGCAGAGACCGGGAAATCGGCAAATCCCGCTGGACCTTTTCCAAAAAATTCAAGCTGGTGCTGGATTCCATGATGAGCTTTTCCTATTTTCCCATCCGGATGATGAGCTTTGTGGGAATTCTTTTTAATGTTTTGGCCGTCATTCTCCTGATTAATGTGCTGGTAGAGAAATTTACTGTCGGAACCCCGATTGCCGGCTGGAGCTCTCTGATGTGCGTTGTGCTTATCTCCGCCGGTCTGATTCTGCTGATGCTGGGTATTCTGGGGGAATATGTGTGGCGCGCTCTGGACGCAGCGCGGACCCGCCCGCCGTTTATCATTGATGAGGTAAAGAAATCTGAGCAGTAATGCCCGAACCTCACTTTTTTATTTCTGTTTTCTGTATGTCCAGAACTTATTGACACAAAAATTGATGGGAATGGTGATCACCAGGTTGATGGCCTCCGCCAGAAGCTCCGCTGCCCGCTCCGCATCTATCATAAATCCCATGCTTTTAAGCATGGGTAAAATTCCCAGTCCTGTGAGCAGCTCCAGAACCGGACTCATAAACCGGGACAGCCTCACGATCTCCAGCCAGAATACCAGAAGTCCGGCGCTGAGAGCCATGGAAAAGCCATAGCTTGCATAGGTTTTGGCCAGCACCTTCCACCAGATTCTTTTTTCCCCTTCTTCGGTCCGAAAGACAAAGCGATTGCTCCAGAAATAAGCGTTCAGAATGCTGATCAGATTTCCCAGAATATTGGCAGCCAGGTAGTGGACTCCGCAAAAAAGCAGCACCACATAGATGCCCTCACAGACCACCACATTGGATACACCCACCAGGCAGAATCGAATGAACTGCCAAAAGGCTTTGATTTTTCCGCTGCCTGCCTGATCTCTCTTTATACTGCTCATGCCGACACAATTTTTCCGGCTACGGCGCTGGCAGCCGCAGTCTTGGGCGAGGCCAGATAAATTTCTACCTTATTGGTTCCCATGCGACCCAGGAAATTGCGGTTGTTGGTGGCCACGATCCTCTCTCCGTCTGTCAGGATTCCGCCTGCTCTGCCGCAGCATAAGCCGCAGGCCGGGTGAGTAATCATGGCTCCCGCCTCAGCCAGAATCTGAAGGGTTCCGTTGGCGGCCGCCTGCTGATAGATTTTGCGGCTGGCCGGCGTAACAATCAGCTTCACGAAGGGAGCCACCTTTTTGCCCTTCAGAATCTCCGCCGCCGCCATTAAATCCTCCAGCCTGCCGTTGGTGCAGGAGCCGATAAAGACCTGATCAACAGAAATTCCTTCCAGTTCCTGCGCCGGTCTGATTTTGTCCACCTGGGACGGACAGGCCAGCACCGGCACAAAATTCTCCGCCTGATATTCTATGGTCTGACAGTAAATTGCATCCTCATCCCCAAACAGGCCTGTCTCTTTCTCTGTCAATGAAATCTGACAATACTCTGCGGTCTTTTCATCCGCCCGAAACAGGGCACACTTGGCTCCCGCCTCAATGGCCATATTGGCGATAGTCATGCGGCTGGCAACGGTCATGTTCTCCACCGTGTCCCCCACAAATTCCAATGCCTTATAGGTGGCGCCGTCCGCTCCCAGGTCGCCGATCAGTGTCAGGATGATGTCCTTGCTGGTCACGTTGGGGGCCAGCTTTCCTGTAACTTTCACCCGGATGGTCTCCGGCACCTTCACCCAGAGCTTCCCGGTTCCCAGAATACTGGCCATCTCTGTGTAACCAATGCCCGTGGAGAATGCGCCCACGCAGCCGTATGTGGTGGTGTGGCTGTCCGTGCCAAACACCACATCGCCAGGCTTTACATAGCCGGCCTCCGTCATCAGCTGGTGACAGATTCCATCGCTTCTGTGAATATTTTTCATGTCATATTTTTCCGCAAACGCATTGCCGATCTGAAAATGCCTTGTGTCGTCAGTCTGGCTGGCCGGAACCAGATGGTCGTAGATCAGCACCACCCTGTCCGGATCCCAGAGCCTGGTAAATCCCATCTCCTCAAATTTGGAGGCCACAAAGGGAATAAAAATATCATGAATCATGACCCTGTCCACATTCAGAGTCACAATATTGCCCGCTCTCACGCTGTCCGCTCCAATATTGCGGGCGATCAGTTTTTCAATAAATGTCTGCGCCATAACTTTCTCCTGTGTCGGTACCGTGCTGTCCATATCAAAGCCGCCCGGCATGTTCCATAGTCTTTGTATGATCGTTCCTTACACGTTCCTGTCAGTCCAGCCCGTTCAGCTTTCTCATTGCCTTCACCAGACCTCCGGCATTTAAAATATCCAGCAGATTGTCCGGCAGCGCCTCAATGGGATATTTTTTGCCTTCATGCTCCAGATACTGGTTGGTATATACCGTCAGGCGATCCCCCTCCTTCACCGCCTCCTGAATCTGATCATTCTCGATCAGCAGCAGGCCATTATTGATGGAATTTCTGAAAAAAATTCTGGCAAAGCTTTTGGCAATAACGCAGGAAACGCCCAGCGCCTTAATGATCTCCGGCGCCTGCTCCCGGGAAGAGCCGCAGCCAAAGTTTTTGCCCGCCACAATGATGTCACCGGGCTGTATCAGCCCCGGCAGCTCGGGACGCAGCGGATAAAAGCCGTAGGGCTTCATGTCCTCCACGGTCTTTAAGGCCAGATATTCCGTTGGTATGATAATGTCTGTGTCGATGTCGTCGCCGAGCATCCACACGGTTCCTGTAAATTGGTCCATTTTATTTTCTCCAGTTTCCCTACAGTCTGTCCGCCGTAGTGATATATCCCGCTACTGCGCTGGCTGCCACTGTGGCGGCGCTTGCCAGATACACGAAGCTGTCCGGATGTCCGGCCCGGCCTTTGAAATTCCGGGTGCCGGTGCTGATCAGCACCTCCTTCTCCCCGATGACGCCCTGGCAGCTGCCCCAGCAGACACTGCAGTTGGCGTTCATGACAATGGCACCCGCTTCCATGAAAATATCCATCAGCCCCTCCTGAAGAGCCTGCTGATATACCGTATTGCTGGCAGGCACAATCAGGAAACGGACCAGCGGATGAACCTTTCTTCCCTTCAGAATCTCCGCCACCACACGCAGATCCTCAATTCTGCCGTTATTGCAGGAGCCGGCAAAGGCCTCGTCGATCTTCACTCCCAGACACTCCTTCGCCGGAACCACATTGTCCACAAAGTGAGGCTTTGCCACAATGGGCTCGATGTTGCCCAGATCAATGTCGTAAACCCTGGCGTACTCCGCATCCTCATCACTGTGGAACAGATGCTTCGGCTCCCTGCCATGCTCCTTTAAATAAGCAAGAGCCACCTCATCCGCCTCCATCAGCGCAGTCTTGGCTCCCGCCTCCACGCACAGGTTGCAGATACAGATCCGGTCTGACATATTCAGAGTTTTCAGTCCCTCGCCGCCAAATTCCATGGCCTTATAATTGGCTCCGTTGGCGCCGATCTGTCCGATGATGGTCAGAATCAGGTCTCTGGCGTACACGCCCTCCCTCAGCTTTCCCGTCAGGTTAAATTTCAGTGTTTCCGGCACCAGCACCCAGGATTTGCCGGTCACCATGGCGTAGAGATAATCCGTACAGCCCACGCCGGTTCCGAAGGCTCCCAGCGCCCCGTAAGCGCAGGTGTGAGAATCCGCGCCAAAGATCAGTTCTCCGGGGCGCACGTGATTCTCCATCATAATCTGATGGCACACGCCCTGCCCCTCGTAAAAGGTGATGCCGTGCTCTTTGGCAAAATCCCGCATCTTTTTGTGGCTGGCGGCGGTTTTGGGGCTGTCGCAGGGTACATTGTGATCCACGATCCAGACCAGCTTTGACACGTCCGCAATATGGGGATTTTTTAATTTCTTCTGATACATATCAATGGTCAGGTGGGTGGTGCCGTCGTTGCTCATCAGCTGATCCACCTCCACCGTATGGATATCGCCGGGCCGCACCTCATCCACACCGGCCGCCGCGGCGATAATCTTCTCCGCCATTGTCATGGGTCCTGTCATCTTATGCCCTCCTTCCGGTGATCAGCTGCTGCGGTGCTCTTCTCCTCCGCCATCATAAGGCTTTTCCTCTCTGTCAGTGTCCCTCTTCTCATTCTGCCGCCTCCTGCCCATCTGCATCCGCTGCGTTCAAGGACGCGATCAGGCCTCCCTGATCCAGAATGCCCTGCATGTACTCCGGCAGCCTTGTGCAGCTGTACTCCACTCCGTCCACCACTGCCGTCCCGGCGGACATATCCAGCTCCATCTCGTCTCCGTCCTTCACATGATCATACAACTCCTTACACACAATCACCGGCAGACCGATATTGATGGCATTCCGATAAAAAATCCGGGCGAAGGATTTGGCCACTACCGCCTTCACCCCCAGAGCCTTCAGCACACTGGGCGCCTGCTCTCTGGAGGAGCCGCAGCCGAAATTCTCATCCGCCACCACAAAATCTCCGGGCCTCACCCTCTCCGCAAAAGTCCTGTCCAGCGATTCAAAGGTATGTACCTTCATCTCTTCAATGCTGGGATACAATAAATACTGGGACGCAATGATCTGATCCGTATCCACGTCCTTATGAAATCTGAATACTCTTCCCATGTTTCCTCCAAAAATGGTTAAGGTGTCAAAAGTGGTTCACGGATTGCTCCGCGCTTCGCGCTCCCACAATCCTACAGGAAATTCGGAATTCATGGGGCCCCTACCCCACTACTTCCTCATTTCCTGGCGTGTCATAAAGTCTCTCCTCCACTGACATGCAAGCATGTCATGGAGTCGGACTTTTGACACTTGAACCAAAAAT